>NZ_JBAGJZ010000026.1:0-121442 GCF_037034285.1 Streptomyces tyrfis
GCCGAAGGACACGGAAGCGCCCCGCCCCACACCTCACAGAACCCCGCGACGCCACTCCCGTACCAGCAGCAGACCGAGGTGCGCGCCCCCGACGGCCATCGTGTAGATGCCCACGGGCAGGTTGTCGAAGAGCGGCAGCTGCTGGGCGCACAGATCCGCGAGCACCAGCAGCAGCGTGCCGGTCAGCGCCGACAGCACCAGATGCG
This sequence comes from Streptomyces tyrfis, assembly GCF_037034285.1. Classification (NCBI taxonomy): domain Bacteria; kingdom Bacillati; phylum Actinomycetota; class Actinomycetes; order Kitasatosporales; family Streptomycetaceae; genus Streptomyces; species Streptomyces tyrfis. The sequence goes on from NZ_JBAGJZ010000026.1 coordinate 207, forward strand.
GGCCGGTGACCCTCGGCCCCGCCGGTTCCCGGCCGATGACCGCAGAGTCGGCGCCCTTGGTCTCCTTGAAGGTGTTCACCACCGGATCGACCTCGAGCCCCAGTGGGGAGACCGTCTTGACGCGCTGCTCGTCGGGCTTGAACACGCCGAGCGTGCCCGGGCCGGTGTTGTAGATGTACGAGAACGTGTGCCTCTTGTACTCGGGCCGGGTCGCCGCCGCGTCGGAGAGCTGCTTCTCGATCTTCGTGACGAGCCCCTCGGCGTCGGCCTCCTGCCCGGGGGCCTTGCCGATGATGTCGATCTGCTGGTCCCAGTCCGTGCTCCACGGCAGATCCGGATAGGCGACGGTGGGCGCGATGTCCTTGCGGTGCGCCCGGCCGTCCCCTCGTCGGAGTTCGTGGGTCCACCTCTGGTCCAGACCTCTTGACGAAAGGTCTGGACCAACCTACGTTGAGCGCACCGTGATGCGTGGAGCGTGCGGTCGACGTCCGTGCGTTGTCAGGATCATGACAGTCATCGTTCGATTCGTCCGGAAGGGAACGGAACATGATCGGTCGGACATCCCGCCTGCTGGGCCTCGGCCTGGCGGCGGCCACCGTCGTGCAGCTGCTGGTCGGGGCGACGCCCAGCGCCGCGCAGGAGGACACCTGCGCGGTGAAGCCCAAGCCCGCGGGCAAGGTGCTCCAGGGGTACTGGGAGAACTGGGACGGCGCGGCCAACGGCGTGCACCCGCCCCTCGGCTGGATTCCGCTCACCGACAGCCGCATCACGGCGCACGGCTACAACGTGGTCAACGCAGCCTTCCCCGTCATCCTCTCGGACGGCACCGCGCTGTGGGAGGACGGCATGGACTCGACGGTCAAGGTTCCGACCCCCGCCGAGATGTGCCGGGCGAAGGCGTCCGGGCTGACCACCCTGATGTCCATCGGCGGCGCGACCGCCGGCATCGACCTGAGCTCCAGCGCCGTGGCCGACCGGTTCGTCGACACGGTGGTGCCGATCCTGAAGAAGTACAACTTCGACGGCATCGACATCGACATCGAGACCGGCCTGTCGAGCGGCGGCAACATCAACACGCTGTCCCCGTCGCAGGCCAACCTCATCCGGATCATCGACGGCGTGCTCGACCGGATGCCCGCCGGCTTCGGCCTGACCATGGCGCCGGAGACCGCCTACGTCACCGGCGGGAGCATCGTCTACGGCTCGATCTGGGGCGCCTACCTGCCCGTCATCAAGAAGTACGCGGACAACGGCCGGCTGTGGTGGCTGAACATGCAGTACTACAACGGCAGCATGTACGGATGCTCGGGCGACTCGTACGGGGCGGGCACCGTCGAGGGGTTCACCGCCCAGACGGACTGTCTGAACAAGGGCCTCGTCGTCCAGGGCACCACCATCAAGGTCCCCTACGACAAGCAGGTGCCGGGACTCCCCGCCCAACCGGGCGCCGGGGGCGGCTACCTGTCCACCGGTCAGGTCTCGCAGGCCTGGAACCGCTACGGCAACGGCCTCAAGGGGCTGATGACCTGGTCGCTCAACTGGGACGGTTCGAAGGGGTGGACCTTCGGGGACAACGTCAAGGCGCTGCAGGGACGTTGATCCGGCGCGAGCCGCCCGGTTCCGCGCCGCGAGCCGGGCGGCTCCGCCGAGGCCAGCCGGGCCGCCCCCGCGCCGCCCCCGCGCCGGTCGGCGCCCACCGGCCGGTCGGCGCCCACCGGCCGGCCGGCGCGAGGGGGGCGTGCCGTCAGGGGCGGGGCTCGGAGACGTCCAGCATGACCTCCCGCTCCACCACCTTGATCCGCTCGCGCCCCTGCTCCGCGCCCAGCGCCTGCTCGTGCGCGTCCAGGCGGTGCCAGCCCTCGCGGGTCGTCCAGCGGACGCCGCGCTCCTCCAGGAAGGCGGTGACGGCCTCCGGCTCGGGCCGCGCCGGAGCGGGCAGCCGGCCCGCCGCGTGGTCCTCCAGCAGGCAGGCGACCGTCTCGTTGGCGTCGCCCTTGGTGTGGCCGATCAGGCCGACCGGGCCGCGCTTGACCCACCCCGTGACGTACACCGAGGTCATCGGGCCCCCGGCGTCGACGACGCGCCCCGCGACGTGCGGGACGGTGCCGGAGCCCACGTCGAACGGGAGCTTGGGCAGTTCCCGCGAGTAGTAGCCGACCGCGCGGTAGACGCTCTGCACGTCCCAGTCGGTGAAGCGGCCGGTGCCCCGGACGTTCCCGGTGCCGTCCAGCTCGGTCCGCTCGGTGCGCAGACCGACGACCCTGCCGTCCTCGCCGAGGATCTCCGCGGGGGACTCGAAGAAGTGCAGGAAGAGCTTGTGCGGGCGGTCGCCGACATCGCGGATGGCCCAGTTCTCCAGGGTGGAGGCCACCATGTCGGCCTGCTTGTTGCCGCGCCGGGTCGCGATCGACCCCTCGTCGTACTCGATGTCCTCGGGGTTGACGATGACCTCGATGTTCGGCGAGTGGTCCAGCTCCCGCAGCTCCATCGGGCTGAACTTGGCCTGCGCGGGTCCGCGCCGGCCGAAGACGTGCACCTCCAGCGCCTTGTTGGCCCCGAGGCCCTCGTGGACGTTCGCGGGTATCTCGGTGGGCAGCAGCTCGTCCGCCGTCTTGGCGAGGACGCGCGCCACGTCCAGCGCCACGTTCCCGACGCCGAGCACGGCGACCTTCTCCGCCGCCAGGGGCCAGGTGCGCGGCACGTCGGGGTGCCCGTCGTACCAGGAGACGAAGTCGGCCGCGCCGTGGGAGCCCTCCAGGGCGCTGCCCGGGATGTCGAGCGCGCGGTCCCGATCGGCGCCGGTGGAGAAGATCACCGCGTCGTAGAACGAGCGCAGCTCGTCCAGGCCGATGTCGGAGGGGTAGTCGACATTGCCGAACAGACGCAGCTGCGGCTTGTCGAGCACCCGGTGCAGCGCCTGCACGATGCCCTTGATCCGCGGGTGGTCGGGCGCCACTCCGTAGCGGATCAGCCCGAACGGGGCGGGCATCCGCTCGAAGAGGTCGATCGACACCCCCGGTTCCCCGGCGGCCTCGGATTTCAGCAGCGCGTCCGCCGCGTAGATCCCGGCGGGGCCGGCTCCGACTATGGCGACGCGGACGGGGGGGTCATGGAGTGCAGATCCTTAGAACGGCTGACGCGGGCAGTGCGGCGCAAGGTGGTAAGGCTGGGCTTACCGTGCTCCACGGAACACGGTAACCGCTTCTGACCTGCGGCCTTCGGTCGGGAGGCGCTCAGCCCGGCCCGGCGGTCCGTCAAACCGTGCCCGGCGGCGGTCCGGACGGCGTCCCGGCGGACGCGTGCCGGATTCACTCATGGGCGCGGGGATTCGCTCGAAGAATCAGACAAATGATGGCAGAGTGACCCACATGGATGATCGGGTCGCGGGTGCCCTGTCACTCCCGGAAGACTGGCCCGCCCACCCGGATCTCAGTCTCGCCCTGAACCGAATGGGCAGCTTCGACTGGGACCTCGACAGCGGCCTCATGCACATGGACCGGCCCGCGCTCGACGTGTTCGACCTGCGGGCCGAGGAGTACGACGGCCGGCCGGAGTCGCTCGGGGTGCGGGTGCCGACGGACGAGGGCGTGCGGCTGGACGCCATGGTCGCTCAGGCTCTCAAGAGCGGGCGGAGCACCTACGGCGCGTACTTCAGGATCGTGCGGCGCGACGGCGGGCTGCGCTGGACGCACACCCAGGGCTTCATCCGGCGCGACGGGACCGGCCGCCCGCGGCGGATCATCGGCATCGTCCGCGACGCGACCCAGGAACTGGCCGACTCCACCGCCCGCCAGGACATGGACCTGGGGCAGCGGAGACGCACCAGCCTGGTGGACGGCACCACGGCCGCCCTGGCCCACGCCCGTACGGTCCGCGACGTCATCGAGGTGCTGAAGAACTCGCAGGGGCTGGCGCATCTCGGGGCGACCAGTCTGGTCGTGGGGCTGATCGAGGCGGGGCGCATCCATCTGGTGGCGGACGGCCCGGAGGGCTCGTTCGTGCCCGGCACCCGCTACACCCGTACGGACGAGCCGTACCCGATGAGCGAGGTGGTGCGCACCCTCGCGCCCCGCTTCATCGAGTCCGCGGCGGACTTCGCCGTGTCCTACCCGATCCTGTGGCCCCACATCAGCCACCTCGGCATCACGTCCGCCGCCTATCTGCCGCTGATCGCCCAGGCCCGCCCCATCGGGGCGCTCGGGCTGCTCTACAGCGACAAGGACGGCTTCACCACCGACGAACGCAATCTGCTGGTCGCGCTCGGCAGCTCCATCGCCCAGAGCCTCCAGCGGGCCATGCTCTACGAGCAGGAGCACGACCTCGCCGAGGGGCTCCAGCAGGCCATGCTGCCGCGCCGGATCCCCGAGGTGCCGGGCGCGACGGTCGCCGTGCGCTACCGGTCGGCCCGGCTGGGTCGGGACATCGGGGGCGACTGGTACGACGTCATCCCGCTGCCCGGCGGCCGGGTCGGCGCCGTCATCGGGGACGTGCAGGGGCACGACACCCACGCCGCCGCCGTCATGGGACAGCTGCGGATCGTGCTGCGGGCCTACGCAGCCGAGGGTCACAGCCCGGCCACGGTGATGGCCCGCGCCTCCGTCTTCCTCCACGAGCTCGACACGGACCGCTTCGCGACCTGCACCTATGCCGAGGTGGACCTGACGACCGGGGTGGTGCAGCTGGTCCGGGCCGGCCATGTCGATCCGCTGGTGCGCGACAGCGACGGCGACTGCCGCAGGCTGCCCGCGGAGGGCGGGCTCCCGCTGGGGCTCTCCGCCGAGTTCGGGCGGCTCGAATACCCGGTCGGCACGGTGGAGCTGGACCCCGGGCAGACGCTGGTGCTCTTCACCGACGGCCTGGTGGAGCTGCCCGGCGCCGATCTCGACGAGGGCATGCAGCTGCTGACGTCCATGGTGCGCGACGGGCCGCGGGAGCTCCAGAAGCTGGCCGACCGGCTCTGCGAGGAGGTCGACGACCGGGGTGGCGAGGACGACGTGGCGGTCCTGCTGCTGGGCCGCAAGGCCGCGCACGCGCCCCAGCCGGGCGGCCGGCTCCAGCAGCACGTCGCCCAGGGGGACCCGGAGGCGCTGAGCGCCGCGCGGCACATGATCCGGGCCGCGGTGCGCGCCTGGGGCGCCGGGGCGCGGGCCGACGAGGTCGAGCTGGCCGCCGACGAGCTGATGACCAACGCCCTGATGCACACGGACGGCGGGGCGATCGTCACCATCCGGGTGCTGACGGGGCCCGAGCGGCGCCTGCGGATCGACGTCGAGGACCGCTCCAGCGCGCTGCCCCGGCGCCGGGACGCGGGGGAGACCGGGGTCTCCGGCCGGGGGCTGATGCTGGTGGACCGGCTCACCGATCTGTGGGGGGTGGAGTCGCGCGGCACCGGGAAGTGCGTGTGGTGCGAGTTCGTGATCCCGGAGCGCGACTGACGGGCGAGCGGCACTACCCGACAGCAACTGAACGTAATGAGTCGATGCTTGACCGTAACCGACTGAAAGGGGTTGGATTCGGTTTCATCGAGCTGCGCATCGCTCCCCGCGCGGAACGCGGCCGCTTCCTCCGCCTGCCCGTTCGTCCGCCCGGCCGTTTCCTCGTTCCGGCTCCGGCCCACCGGCCTGTTCGCCTGTCTGTCCTGTTCGCTTCGCCTTTCGATTCGATGACCTGGGGACGCGTTGGGTACTGAGCTGCTGGCACCTCTCGATCTGGCCTTCTGGCATCTCGAAACCGATGCCCATCCCATGCACCTCGGCGCGCTCGCCGTTTTCGATCCGCCGCCCGGCGGGCGACTCGCCGTCGACCCCGAGGGCGTCCAGGAGCTGCTGGGAGCCCGAGCCGAGGCGATCCCGCGACTGCGGATGCGGATCAGGGACGTGCTGCTGCCGGTCGGCGGCGCCGCCTGGTTCGTCGACAAGGACTTCGACGTACGCCGCCACGTCGAGCGGGCGTGCCCGGCCGGTCCCGGAACGGGGGGCGGGGACGACGGGTTCATGGCGGGCGCCACCCGGCTCGCCGGCGAGCTGATGGAGCGGCCGCTGGAACGCGGGCGGCCGCCGTGGCGGATGTATGTGATCGGGGGCGAGGACGGAGGCCCGTTCGCCGTCCTCGTCAAGCTGCACCACGCGCTCGCCGACGGCATGCGCGCGATCGCCATCGGCGCCGGGATCTTCGACGAGATCGCCCCCCTCGCCGGCCGTGCCCGGGGCGGCGCCTCGTCCGCCCGGTCGCGCCCGGTGCCGCCCCGGTCCTGGATGCCCGGCCCGCGCCAGGTGGCGGGTCTGGCGCTGGACCGGATCGAGGACCTCGGACGGGCGTTCGGGGTCGGCGCCTCGCTGGTGCGGGCCAGCCGCCTGGACCCGAGGGGCGCGCCCGCGCTCGTCGCCCGGTCCAGCGGCACCCGTCGGCTGGCCACCGCGGACCTGGACCTCGCCGCCATCCAGCGGATCCGCCGGGCCGCCGGGGGCACCGCCAACGACGTCCTGCTCGCGGTCGTCGCCGGGGCGCTCCGCCGCTGGATGCTGGAGCGCGGGGAGACGCTGCCCGCCGACGACCCCCGCGCGCTGGTGCCGGTGTCCCGCCGCAGGCCCGGCCAGCCCGCCGCGACCGGCAACAAGCTCTCCGCCTACCTGCTCGGGCTCCCCGTCCGCGAGCCCGACCCCTGGCAGCGGCTGCGCCGCGTCCGCGCGGACATGGACCGCAACAAGGCCGCGGGGCCGTTGCGCGGGGCCGGGGCGGTCGCCGTGCTCGCCGACCAACTGCCTTCGCTGGCCCATCGGTTCGGGGCGCCGATCGCCGGCGGCGCGGCCCGGATGCTCTTCGACGTCCTGGTCACCAGCGTCCCGCTGCCGCGCTCGGCCCTCTCGCTCGGCGGCTGCCCGCTGCGCGCCGTCTACCCGATGGCGCCGCTGGCCCGGGGCCAGGCCCTCGCCGTCGCGCTCTCCCCGTACGGCGGCCGGGTGCACGTCGGACTGGTGGCCGACGGCAAGGCGCTGCCCGACCTCGACCGGCTGGCGGGCTGCGCCGACGACGAGGTGGGGGAGCTGCTCGGCCTCCTGCGGGTCCCCTGACCCGCCGACCGCGCCCCCGCCCGCCGACAGGCGCCCCGGCGGAGTCTTCGGCAGTCTGGAACCATGCCCGAACTGCCGGAGGTCGAAGCACTGCGGATCTTCCTCGACGACCGTCTGGTCGGCCGGGAGATCGACCGCGTCCTGCCGCTCGCCGTCAGCGTCCTCAAGACGTACGACCCGCCCCTGACCGCGCTGCACGGCGCCGCGGTCACCGGCATCGCCCGGCACGGCAAGTTCCTGGACGTCGAGGCGGGACCGCTGCACCTGATCACCCACCTCGCCCGGGCCGGCCGGCTGCGATGGAAGGACCGCTTCCCCGCGACGCCGCCGCGCCCCGGCAAGGGATCGCCGGCGCTGCGCACCGTGCTCGTCGGCGGCGGCGGCTTCGACCTCACCGAGGCAGGCACGACCAAACGCCTCGCCGTCCACCTGGTGCGCGACCCGGCCCAGGTGCCCGGCATCGCCCGCCTCGGCCCCGACCCCCTCGACGACGCCTTCGACCGCGACACGTTCGCCGCGCTGATCACCCGGGAGAGCCGCCGGGTCAAGGGAGCTCTGCGCGACCAGTCGCTGATCGCCGGAATCGGCAACGCCTACAGCGACGAGATCCTGCACGCCGCGAAGACGTCCCCGTACAAGCTCACCACCGCCCTCACCGAGGACGAGATCACCCGCCTCCACACCACGCTGCGCACCACGCTCGGCGAAGCGGTCGCGCGCTCCCGCGGACTGGCGGCCGGAGCGCTCGGGGCCGCGAAGAAGAGCGGGCTGCGCGTCCACGGACGCACCGGCGAGGCCTGTCCCGTCTGCGGGGACACCATCCGTTCGGTGTCGTTCAGCGACTCCTCGCTCCAGTACTGCCCGACCTGCCAGACCGGCGGCAGGCTGCTCGCCGACCGCAGGCTCTCCCGGCTGCTCAAGTAGCCCGGGCCGTCTCTCCGAGGCGGGGCCCGCGTCCGCGCGCACGTTCTACACTCCGCCCATGCTGCGCGTACTCGCCGTCGACGACGAAGAACCCGCACTGGAGGAACTCCTCTACCTCCTGCGCGCCGATCCCCGCATCCGCAGCGCCGAAGGCGCCTCCGGGGCGACCGAGGCGCTGCGCCGCATCGGGAGCGCCGTCGACGCCGCCCCCGGCGACCCCGCCGCCCTCGACGTCGTCTTCCTCGACATCCACATGGCCGGCCTCACCGGTCTCGACGTCGCCCAGCTGCTGGGCGGGTTCGCCGCGCCCCCGCTCATCGTCTTCGTCACCGCCCACGAGGGCTTCGCCGTCCAGGCGTTCGACCTCAAGGCCGTCGACTACGTCCTCAAGCCCGTCCGGCGCGAACGCCTCGCCGAAGCCGTCCGCCGGGTGGCCGAACAGGCCGGCGGCCGTGCCGCGCCCGTGCTCGACACCGCGGGCGACCAGATCCCCGTGGAGCTCGGCGGAGTGATCCGGTTCGTCCCGATCGACGACATCGCCTACGCCGAGGCCCAGGGCGACTACGCCCGGCTGCACACCGCGACCGGCAGCCACCTCGTCCGCGTCCCCCTCACCACCCTGGAGGAACGCTGGCGCCCCCGCGGCTTCGTGCGCATCCACCGCCGCCATCTCGTGGCGCTCGGCCGGATCGACGAACTCCGCCTCGACGCGGGCAGCATGACCGTGCGCATCGGCGCCGCCGAACTCGCCGTCAGCCGCCGCCACAGCCGCGCCCTGCGCGACCTGCTGATGCGCCGGCCCGGCCGCTGACCAGGCCCGACCCGGCCGCGACCCCTTCCCACGGGCGTCCGGCGCTGCGTACACTCCGGGCCCATGTCCGCAGAGCCAACGCCCCGCCGCGAAGTGGTGACGGGGGAACCCCGGCGCGTGCGCCCGCTGCCGCGCTATCGCACCCAGTCGGAGATCGACGAGCAGACCGCGCTCGGCGCCGCGTACGTCCGCTCCCTGATGCGCGGTCAACTACGGGCCGGACTCGGCGTGTTCCTCGTCCTCGCCGTCGTCGTGGGGACGCTGCCGCTGGTCTTCGAGGCGCTGCGCGGGGACGCCGTGGTCTGGGGCGTGCTCGGATTCGCCGCCTACCCGCCGCTCACCCTGGCCGCCTGGTGGTACGTGCGCCGGGCCGAGCGCAACGAACGCGACTTCGCCCGGCTCGTGGAAGGCCGCCCCGCCCAGTGAGCCGCGCGTACGCGGTGACCGCCGTCGCCGTCGTCGTCGCCGCGACCGTGCTGGTCGGCGGCTTCGGGCTGCGCATCTCCCGCACCACCTCCGACTTCTACGTCGCCTCGCGCACCGTGCGGCCCCGGCTCAACGCCGCGGCGATCAGCGGCGAATACCTCTCCGCCGCCTCCTTCCTCGGCATCGCGGGCCTGGTGCTGGTGCACGGACCCGACATGCTCTGGTACCCGGTCGGCTACACCGCCGGCTATCTGGTCCTGCTCGTCTTCGTCGCCGCACCGCTGCGCCGCTCCGGCGCGTACACCCTGCCCGACTTCGCCGAGGGGCGGCTGGAGTCACGGCAGGTGCGCCGGCTGGTGAGCGTCTTCGTCGTCGCCGCGGGCTGGCTGTATCTGGTGCCGCAGCTCCAGGGCGCCGGCCTCACCCTCAAGATCCTCACCGGCGCGCCCGGCCGGCTCGGCGACGTGCTCGTGGCCGCGGTCGTCGTGATCGCCGTGGCCGCGGGCGGCATGCGGTCCATCACCTTCGTGCAGGTGTTCCAGTACTGGCTGAAGCTGACCGCGCTCCTCGTCCCCGCGATCTTCCTGGTCCTCGCCTGGCAGGGCGACGGCCGCCCCCGCGTCGACTTCGACGACCAGCTCTCCGTCCTCCGCGCCGACCACCCCCTGTACGCCACCTACGGGCTGATCGTCGCCACGTTCCTCGGCACCATGGGCCTGCCGCACGTCGTGGTCCGCTTCTACACCAGTCCCAACGGCCGGGACGCCCGCCGCACCACCGTCGCCGTCCTCGCGCTCATCGGCGCCTTCTACCTGCTGCCGCCGGTCTACGGGGCGCTCGGGAGGCTCTACGCCCCCGAACTCGTCCACGGCGGGGACGCCGACGCGGCCGTGCTGCTGCTGCCCGGGCGCCTCATCGGCGGGCTCGGCGGCGACCTGCTCGGGGCGCTCATCGCGGGCGGCGCCTTCGCCGCGTTCCTGTCGACCGCGTCCGGTCTCACCATGGCCGTCGCCGGGGTCATCACCCAGGACGTGCTCCCCTCCCGGGGCGTACGGTACTTCCGGCTGGCCACCGTCCTCGCCATGTGCGTGCCGCTCGCCGGATCGCTGCTGGTCAGCCGGGTGCCGGTGGCCGACTCGGTGGCCATGGCGTTCGCCGTCTCCGCGTCCTCCTTCTGCCCGCTGCTGGTCCTCGGCATCTGGTGGCGGCGGCTCACCCCGCCCGGCGCGATCGCCGGACTGCTGCTCGGCGGCGGCTCCGCCTTCCTGGCCGTCGCCATCACCGTCAGCGGCGCGGTGCGCCCGCCCGGCTGGCCGCACACCCTGCTCGCCTGGCCCGCCGTCTGGTCGGTGCCGGTCGGATTCCTCGCCATGGTCCTGGTGTCGCTGGCCACGCCCGGCCGGATTCCGCCCGGCACCAACGCCGCCATGACCCGCTTCCACCTGCCGGAGTCACTGACCTCGGGGAGACACCGATGACCGGCCCCGGGTACGCCGTCCTCGTCGTGCTCGCCCTCCTGCTGCCGGTCGCGGGATTCCTGCTCGGCCGCCGCGCGGCCCGCACCGTCCGTCCCAGCGACGTCGGGACGCCCGTCGAGCACGCCACCTTCGAGACCCTGCACACCGCCTCCCTCGCCGCGCCCCCGCTGCGCGGCGGCCTCACCGAGGAGAGCGCCCGCAAGGCCGCCCGCAGACTGCGCTCCCTGCTCGGCACCGAGGCGCTCTGCCTCACCGACCGCGACCGGGTGCTGGTCTGGGACGGCGACGGCGAGCACCACGGCCGGCACGTCATGGACCAGGTGCGGGGCCTGCTCGACAGCGGGCGCGGCACCGCCTTCCCCGTCCGGTGCGACGACCTCGACTGCCCGCTGCGCTGGGCCGTCGCCGTCCCCCTCACCGTCGACCACCGGGTCCTCGGCACCCTGGTCGCCTACGCCCCGCGCGAGTCCGCCGTGCTGGCGCGGGCGGCCGGCGAAGTGGCCCGCTGGATCTGCGTACAGCTCGAACTCGCCGAACTGGACCGCTCCCGCACCCGGCTCATCGAGGCCGAGATCAGGGCACTGCGCGCCCAGATCTCCCCGCATTTCATCTTCAACTCCCTCGCCGCCATCGCCTCGTTCGTCCGCACCGACCCCGAGAAGGCCCGCGAACTGCTCCTGGAGTTCGCGGACTTCACCCGCTACTCGTTCCGCAGCAACGGCGACTTCACCACCCTCGCCGACGAACTGCACTCCATCGACCAGTACCTCGCGCTGGTACGGGCCCGGTTCGGCGAACGGCTCTCGGTCACCCTCCAGGTCGCCCCCGAGGTGCTGCCGGTGGCGCTGCCGTTCCTCTGCCTCCAGCCCCTGGTCGAGAACGCCGTCAAGCACGGCCTCGAAGGAGCCCCGGCCCCCTCCCGGGCTCCCGGCCCCGGCCGGCCGGCAAAGGCCCCGACCCTCATCACCATCCGCGCGCTCGACGCCGGCTCCGAGGCCGAGGTCGTCATCGAGGACGACGGAGCCGGAATGGACCCGGAACGTCTGCGCCGCATCCTGCGCGGCGAGGGCGGCCGGTCCACGGGCATCGGGCTGCTGAACGTCGACGAACGGCTGCGCCAGGTGTACGGGGACGACTACGGCCTCGTCATCGAGACGGGCGTCGGCGCCGGGATGAAGATCACGGTGCGGCTGCCCAAGTACCGCGCGGGCGTGCACGGTTCCTGACCGCGGCGGACGGCGGCCCGGCCCCGGCCGGACGGCGACGGCCCTCGGACGGCTCCCGGACGGCCCCGGCGGCTCTCAGTGGAGGTGGATCGCCAGATGCCCCAGCGGCAGGCCCAGCCGCCAGGCGGGCGTCCACACCGGGGCCAGGTCCTCGTCGCCCTCCCCGGCGTCGGCCGGTTCGCGGGGGAGGGGGACGATCGCGTCCAGGTCGGCCGCGAGGAGCTCGGTCTCCTCCAGCCGGCGCCAGGCCGAGCGGGCGAGCGCCACGTCCGGATCCACGCCGCCGGAACCGGGACCCGGCGCCGCCTCCAGGGCGTCGAGCCGCTCCCGGACCCAGTCCCGCCAGGCCGCGGCGTGCGCCGTCAGCAACCGGAGCTCGTCCATCCGGTCGGCCGGGGCGGCGTCGTCCGCCCCGCCGTCGAAGAGGCGGACGTCGGGCCGGCCGACGCCGGAGAGGAAGACGGTGAGCGCGAGCGCGTCGCGGCCCGCCCGGTACTCCAGCGAGCCCGGCTCCGTCAGATCGCCGGTCCGCAGCAGCCCGCCGGCGACGCACTCGGCGTACAGCCAGGCCAGCGGGACCAGCAGCCCGCCCTCATCGGTTCCGTCCTGACGTTCCGGGCGCATCCCGTCTCGCCTCATTCCGTTCTCTGTACCGGGCTTCACGGAGCATTGAACCGGGGCGGCGCCGCCCGCGTGGGCAGAAGCACAGGATCCGTCACGAACAGACCCGGCCACGACGCGAGGACACGATGACCGCCGAACCCGACCCCCGCAGGAGTCCGCACGTGCGGCGGCTGCTCGGCGCCTACGTCCTCGGCGCGCTCACCGACGCCGAGACCGGGGCGGTCGCCCGTCACCTGTGGGCCTGCGGCTCCTGCGCCGCGCACCGCGCACGGCTCGCTCAGGCCGCCTCGCTGCTCTCGCTGCTGACCGAGGACGACCTGCTGGAGTAGCCCGGCAGGCTGCGGGAGAGCCGGCGCAGCGCGTAGTGCGACCGCGACTTGACCGTGCCCGGGGGGATGCCGAGGACCGCCGCGGTCTCGGCGACGCTCAGCCCGCGGAAGTACATCTGGACGAGGACCGCCCGGTGCTCCGGGCCGAGGGCGCGCACCGCCTCGCGCACGTCGAGCGCCGAGACCGCGGCCTCGGCCGTGTCCTCCTCACCCGCGGTCGCCACCAGCACCGCGTCGCTGACCTCGGCCGGGCGGGCCAGTCTCGACCGGCGCGCGTCGATCGCGAGTCGCCGGGCGACGGTGAAGAGCCAGGGACGCATCGACTCGTAGGGGGCGTCGAACGCTTCCGGATGCTGCCAGGCCCGCACCAGGGTCTCCTGCAGCAGGTCCTCGGCCCGCTGCCGGTCCCCGAGGGTCAGCCCGAGCAGAAAGCGGAACAGCGCGGGTCCGTGCTCCCGCTGGAGGTCCACGAGGTCCCGCTCGTCCGTCGTCATGGTGGTCATCGTGAACGTCCTTCCCCGCACCGGGCCCTGCCGCCTCGCTGCCGACGTGCCGTATCCGAACGCATCCGGACGCCCGGGACCAGGCGAGGAGCGGACTCGTGCGACGAGCGGTCGCACAGTGCGGCGAATGGTGCGGTGAGCGGTTCGGCGGTGCGCGGGACGGGCGACGGGCGGTCGCGGACGGACGGCCGTCGCCCGCGCGGGAGTGCGGCCGCCCGCCACGCGTCCCGCGAAGCGCTGTCCGGAGCCGGCCGGGCCGTGCCCGCCTCCGGCGCCCGGTCAGTCCGGCCGGCCCCCGCCCGGCTCCGGCGTCCGCGCCAGCTCCGACTTCCGGTACGAGTAGCCGAAATAGATCACCAGGCCCACCAGGAACCACACCACGAACCGCACCCAGGTCTGCCACTGGAGGAAGGTGATCAGCCAGACGGAGAAGACCACGCTGAGGGCGGGCACGAACGGCATGCCCGGGGTGCGGAACGTGCGCGGCAGCTCCGGCCGCTTGTAGCGCAGCGCGATCACCGCGACGCACACCACGACGAAGGCCAGCAGAATGCCGATGTTCGTCAGCTCGGCCGCCTCGCCGATCGGCAGGAACCCGGCGATCACGGCCGAGGCCGCGCCGACGATCCAGGTCACCCGGGTCGGCACGTGCCGGGTCGGGTGGGTCTTGGCGAACCACTTGGGCAGCAGCCCGTCGCGGCTCATCGAGAACCACACCCGGGTCACCCCGAGCATGAACGTGAACATCACCGTGAGGATGCCGATGATCGCGCCCACCGCGATCACGTCGGCCAGGCTGCTCAGCCCCACCGACTTGAACGCCGTGGAGAAGCCCGACTCCGGGTCGATGTCCTTGTAGCTCTGCATGCCCGTCAGCACCAGGCACGCCGCGACGTAGAGCACCATGGAGACGGCCAGCGAGTACAGGATCGCCTTCGGCATGTGCCGCTGGGCGTCCTTGGACTCCTCGGCGGCCGTCGACATGGCGTCGTAGCCGAACACGGCGAAGAAGACCGTGGCCGCCCCGGTGAAGACGCCGCTCACCCCGAACGGGAAGAACGGGTGGTAGTTCGCGGTGTCGACGTGGAAGACCCCGACGCCGATGACCAGCAGGACGACCAGGACCTTCAGGGCCACCACGACGGTCTCGAAGCGGGCCGCGTTCTTGATGCCCAGGGTCAGCAGATACGCCACGAGCAGGCAGAGCAGCGCGGCGAACAGGTCCACCCGGTGGCCGTCCCCGGTCCCCGGCGCGCCCAGCATCCACTTCGGCAGGTGGAGCCCCATCTCGCCGAGCAGGAAGCCGAAGTAGCCGGAGATGCCGATCGCGACCACCGAGACGATCGCCGTGTACTCCAGCAGCAGGTCCCAGCCGATGAACCAGCCGACCAGCTCACCGAGCACCGCGTAGCCGTAGGTGTAGGCGGATCCCGCCTTCGGGATCAGGCCCGCGAACTCCGCGTAGCTGAACGCCGCGGCGGCGCTCGCCACGCCGGCGATCAGGAAGGAGATCAGCACCGCGGGACCGGCGGTGCCGTTCGCGACCGTGCCGGCCAGGGTGAAGATGCCCGCGCCGATGATGCCGCCCACGCCGATCGCCGTGAGCTGCCACAGACCGAGCGTTCTGGTGAGCTGAGTGGTGACGTCCCCCGCCGGCTTCCGCTCGTCGATCTGCTCGATCGGCTTGCGGCGCAGTACGCCCTCGCCCATTCGAAGCCGGGCCATGAGTCACCTCTCCGCTGACGGATGTCGCTGACGGGCGCTCATGATGGCCCAGGCGCCGCCCGTCCGAAAGACGGCGTGCCGTCGCGGGGAAGTGAGGATTCCGCGACGGTCATGGGACCACTGTGACGGGCCAACGGCCCGCCTTCACCAGCCGGACCGCCACCGAGCCGATGAACCGGTGCCCGGCCGACTCCGAGGCGCCCACGACCACGGCGTCCGCCTTCAGTTCGTCCGCCGCCGTCACGAGGCCGTTGTACGGGTCACCGCGGAAGGTGTGGAACTCCCAGCGCACATCCCATATGTCCTTCATGCGCTCGGTCGCCTCCCGGATCTCGCTCACCAGGCCCTCGGCGACCTCCCCGGTCGTGTCGGCGACCGGAGCCCCCAGCGCGGCCCCGGCCGGGATCACCGGCTGCACGTAGACGAGGGCGAGCACGGCCCCCTGGCGGCGGGCCAGCCCCGCCGCGTACGCCGCGGCACGCATCGAGGAATCGGACCCGTCCAGCCCGGAAACGATCACCTTCGGTCCGTCTGTGCCACGTTCGAACGCATGGCGCTGCTGCTCTGTCACAGCAGTGAGGCTATCCGCTCACGCCGCCGGGACGAGGAGCGGGCGGGCCGCGGCGCGGAAGCGGTACCGGGCGGGGGAGGGGCGGGACGGGGAGGTGTGGCGAAGGAGTGTCGGACCGGGTGTGGATGTTCCCCCCATCAGGTGCAAAACATCCTGCGCCCGGTGTCGTTGACCGGCGCCGGAGTCCGGACGTGCGAGCAGTGGATCATGAAGAATGATCAGAGGCTGCCGGGACGCCGGGCCTTGCTGCGGCTGGCAGCCGGACTGGGCGCCGCCGGCGTCGTGCGCGTGATCGCCGCCGATCCGGCCGGATCGCCCGCCCGGGCGCCGATGCCGGTACGGGCGGCGGCCGGCCCCTCCTCCGCTCTCCGGGAGGCCCCCTCGGCCTACCGGCTGGAGCCCATGACCGCGGACGCCCCGCCACGCTTCCGCCCGGCGGCGCCCCCGGTCCGCACCCGGCCCTTCGAACGGGTGCCGGAGGTCGGTCACGCCGTGGTGCTCACCTTCGACGACGGCCCCGACCCGCACCACACCCCGCGCGTCCTCGCCACGCTCCGCGACCACGACGTCCGCGCGATGTTCTTCGTCTGCGGGGAGATGGCCACCGAGAACCGGGACCTGGTGCGGGCGATCGCCGACGACGGGCACACCGTCGGCAACCACTCCTGGACGCACCCCCTGGTCACCCGGCTGTCCCGGGCCGGGGTGCGCGGAGAACTCGGCCGTACCAGCGAGCTCATCGAGACGATCACCGGCGCCGCGCCGCTCTGGTACCGCGCGCCCTACGGGGCGTGGAACCGGGACTCCTTCGAGATCGGCGCCGAACTCGGCATGGAGCCGATGGCCTGGACCGTCGACACCCTGGACTGGACCCGGCCCGGCGCCGGGACCATCGTCCGCAGGGTCCGCGAGGGCGCGGCGCCGGGGGCCGTGGTGCTGTCGCACGACGCGGGCGGCGACCGCTCGCAGAGCGTGTCCGCGCTGCGCCGGTACCTGCCGGATCTGCTCGACGCGGGTTACCGGATCGCGGTGCCGCAACGCCGCTGACCGGCCCGGGCCCGGCGTTCGCCGCCGCCCCGGGTGCCGGTCGCGACGCCCGCCCGGGGCTGTCCCGTAACCCCTGGCGGGCACGGATCACGGGACAGCCCTCAGCCGCCCGCGGCCCGGGGGAACAGATCCAGGAACGGTTCCGCCGTGGCCGAGATGCCCCGGCCGAACGGCGTGTCGAAGTCCCAGATCAGAAAGAGCAGGAACGCGATCAGGATGCTGAAGAGACCGGCCAGCAGCAGTTCCCGGAAGGACCTGCGGATCTGCAGGGTGAAGATGAGCCCGACGGTCACCAGCGCACCGATGACCAGGCCGAACCAGACCACGCCCGGCATCGTCGCACCGGCGCTCTGACCGCGCGCGCTGCGCGCGTCGTCGGCCGCGGCGACCTGGTCGACCAGCGGCTGGTACGACTCGCCCTCGTGGTTGTCGCGCGGCCGGTAGTCGGTCACGTCGGCCCGCACCCGGGCGAGGAGCCGGGTCCCCTCGTCGTCGAGCGTCCCGTGCTCGGCCATCGTGCGCCACTCGTGGTGGACGACATGACGGACGTACGCGTCGACGTCGGACCGGATGCGCGTGCGGACCTCGGCGGGGTACACCGAGGAACGGGCGCTCACCTCGTGCAGCGCCTGGGCCTCCTGGCGTACGTACTCCTGGGCGGCGCTGCGGCCCTCCCAGACGCCGGCGATCGCCAGGCCCAGCACGATCGCGTAGACCACGCCGATCATCATCGTCATGTACTCGATGACGTCAGGGGTCTGGGACGGGTCGTCGTCCGCCTTGATCCGGCGGTTGTTGAGCATGGCGATGGTGAGCACCACGGCGCTGACCGCGACCATGGCGAGAGCGAGAACGAGCCATTCCGACATGGAAGTCTCCGGACGTCATCGGGAACGGGGGCGCAGCACGGCGACGGCGAACACCGCGGGCGCCGTGATGAGCAGGGTGAAGGTGACCGGGGAGAGGCTGCGCCGGGGCGCCTTGCGGGCCGGCGCGCGATAGTGCGGCAGTGCCACGGCCCGGGGCGGGGGCGGGGGCGGGGGCGGAGGCGGCGCCGGTCGCGCGGACGGCGCGGGTGGCGGCGGCGGTGGCGCCGGCTGGGCCGCGGGCCGCGGTGGCGCGGGCGACGGCGGTGGCGGCGACGGGGCGGCCGGTGGCACGGGCGCCGGGGGCACGAGGGGCGGCGGCGCGGGCGCCGGAGGCGAAGGGGACGGTGGCGGCGGCGTGGGCCGCGGAGTCGGCTCGGGCGGCGGGCTGGTGCGGCAGCGGCCGCCGCCCGCCACCGAGACCGCCGAACTCCCGCCGTCCTCCCCGATGGAGGCGTACGCGCAGCTGTCCGCCCCCGCGGGCGCCGGGGTGGACAACAGCCAGAGGAGTACGACGGCCGCGGTGAGCCGCGCTATGAGTGATCCGTACACGAGCCGCAGCATGTTCCGGCCGTTCGCATGACACGCCGCGGATGCCCCGGATTCCCCTGATGGTGGGACATGGGGGCAGAAGGCTTGCGGTGCGCGGGAATTCCCTGAACACGGTCGGATGCGCGATACTGGTCCGCCCCCTGCCGCCCGACGCCGGACACGGCCGGAGCCGCCCCCAACTGCCCCTCATAAAACGGTGGTTGGGATTCCCTCTGTGCCGGGACGCGGCCCCGGGGCCGCGTCGCGTTGCGATGGCGACCGAGTGAAGTGCGGGCCGGGGAATCCGGCGACGCCTTCCACGGACAGCGGTCCGCGCGCCCGTCCGCGCCGCCGGGCGGTCCGCGGCCGTGCGACGGGTCCGGCCCGCGGCCGGAGATCCGTTCGGCCCCGCGACCGCCGTACGGGGCTTTCCCGGGCGGCCCGAATCGCGAGGGCGCGTCGGCCGGGCGAGTGCGGCGTGACGGCTCATCGGATCGCGGAGATCGCCGTCCGCCGCCGCGGCCGTTCGGCATGCGGGCCCGACCGTGGTCGGTGAGTGCCCGTTGAGTAGTCTGGGATCGTCGCCCCGATGGCAATTGGGGAAGTGAAAGACCGCGGCGGTAAGGGATTTGCCGTCTTCATTCGTCCCGCCGGGAACGAACCGGAGTCCTACCCGCCGTTATTGGTCCGTACCTGTCCCCTGATGGCAGGTCTGTACCTTTTTCGACGATGTGAAGATGTAGTGATGCCGATGGGGCGAAGCCGGAAAGGGGGAAGTCGGTCGAGGGAGGCGTGGGACCCGTTCCCCGACGCGCCGTCGCCGGGCCAGGACCCGGCGAGGGGACGGGAGTTCGGAGGCGTGGAGGCGATCGGGAATGTCACCCGCAGCGACGGGCCGGTTGCACATGCCACTGGTGTGTGACCAATAACGGACGGCTAATTTCCGTTTCCGCTCGCTCTCTTGGCGGCCGATCAGTAGCCTCTGGTCCACACTGACCATGAACATGGCCGGATCGCCGTGGCGACTTGTTGGAGACATCGATGGAGCGTCCCGCCTGGGCACCGCAAGGCATAGACATTTCGGTGCCGAGCGTGTCCCGCATGTACGACTTCTATCTGGGCGGCTCGCACAATTTCGAAGTGGACCGGGAAGCGGCTCGCAAGGCCATGGAGTTCATGCCGGGGCTCCCCAAGATCACGCAGGCGAATCGCGCCTTTATGCGCAGGGCCGTGCGATACGCGGTGGGCGAGGGCGTCACCCAGTTCCTGGACATCGGTTCCGGAATACCGACTTTCGGCAATGTGCACGAAGTCGCCCAGGCCGTCGATCCCGAGGCCCGGGTGGCCTATGTCGATCACGATTCCGTTGCGGTTGCGCACGGCCGGACGGTGCTCGAGGGGAACGAACGCGCGGTGGCCGTCTCCGCCGACCTGCGCAGCCCGCGGGACATCGTGAAGCACCCGGACATCCGCCAACTGCTCGATCTGGAACGCCCGGTGGCCCTGCTGCTGGTCGCGGTGCTCCACTTCGTCGAGGACGCCGACGACCCGCGGGCCGCGGTCGCCGCACTGAGCGAGGCGCTCGCCCCGGGCAGCCTCCTCGTCCTCACCCACGCCTCCTACGAGGGGATCCCGCTCAGCCAGGAGAAGGCGGGCGGCGCCGTACGCGTCTACCAGGACATCCGCAGCCCCCTCGTCATGCGCTCCCGTGACGAGGTCGCCCGTTTCTTCGAGGGGTACGAGATGGTCGAGCCCGGACTCGTGTCGATGCCGCACTGGCGGCCCGACACCCCCACGGCGCCGGAGTCCGAGGATCCGTTCGCCTTCTCGGGCTTCGGCGGGGTGGGACGCAAGGCGTGAGCATCCCCGCCCAGTCGTCCGGGGCGTCCGAGGCGACGGCCGACGGCGCCGAGGACCGGCTCCGCAGATTCGCCACGATCTGGAGCCGGGCCATCTTCCCCTCGACGGCCACCTCCCTGACGCGCACGGAGTTCGAACAGCATCTGCTGCCGCTGGCCCGCAGGCTCAGCGACATCCTGCACGCGCGGCCCTTCGACGCCGCGCCCGCGAGCGGGGTCGGCGCGGCCCTCGTCGCCGCCCACTGCACGGAGCCGGACGCGCTCAGCGGCACGCTCGGCGTCATCGACGCGTATCTGGTGCTCTACTGCGGGGGCGCCGGCGGGGCCGTGCTGTCCACGGAGGACGGCCGCGCCCGCTGCGCCCGCATCCAGCACGCCGTCGCCGGCGGCTTCGCCCAGGCGCTGCGCGAGCGGACCCTGGCCGAGCAGGAGGCCATCGCCCGCTCGGCGCTCACCGCCCGCTCCCACGCCGAGCAGACCCTGCACGCCACCGAGGCGCGCTTCCGCGCCGTGTTCAAGGACGCCGCCGTCGGCATCGCGATCGCGGACCTGGACGGCAATCTGGTGGAGGTCAACGACACCCTCACCCGGATGTTCGGCGGACTCGAGCACCATGTGCGCAGCCGCCGCATCGACGAGTGGGTCCACCCGGAGGACTCGCCGCAGGTATGGAAGTACTACAACGAGCTGGTACGCGGCGAACGCGAGCACTACCAGGTGGAGAAGGCGTACTACCGCAACGACGGCACGGTGCTGTGGACCAATCTGACGGTGTCGCTGCTGCGCGACGCCGAGGGCCGGCCCGAGTACCAGCTGGCCCTGCTGGAGGACACCACGGAGCGCCGGCTGCTCAACCTGCGGCTGCGCTACGAGGCCACCCATGACGCGCTCACCGGGCTGCCCAACCGGACGCTGTTCTTCGAGCGGCTGGAGAAGGCGCTCTGCGCCGAGGACGGCAGCCGCTTCGGGCTCTGCTACCTCGACCTCGACGGCTTCAAGGCGATCAACGACAGCCTCGGGCACGCGGCGGGGGACCGGCTGCTGGTCGAGGTGGCGGACCGGCTGCAGAGCTGCGCGACCGCGCCCGGCGAGATGGTGGCGCGGCTCGGCGGCGACGAGTTCGTGGCGCTGACCACCGGCCCCGACACCGAGAAGGAGGTCGACGAACTCGCCTGCCGCATCCTGGGCGTGCTCGCCGCCCCGGTCCGGCTGGAGGGCCGCGAGCTGACCGTGCGCGGGTCCATCGGGGTCGTGGAGGGCCCGTCCGGGGAGCGCGGCGCCGCCGAGGTGCTGCGCAGCGCCGACATCACGATGTACCGGGCCAAGTCGGCGGGCGGCAACCGCTTCGAGTTCGCGGACGCCGAGGCGGACGCCCGCGCCATCACCCGGCACGGGCTGACCACCGCCCTGCCGGCGGCCCTGGAACGCGGCGAGTTCTTCATCGAGTACCAGCCGCTGGTGCATCTGGACGACGGCAGCGTGCACGGCGCCGAGGCCCTGGTGCGCTGGTGTCACCCGCAGCACGGGGTGCTCGGACCGGACCGGTTCATCCCGCTCGCCGAGCGCACCGGGCTGATCGTGCCGCTCGGCCGCTGGGTGCTGGAGGAGTCCGTGCGGCAGGCCAACGTCTGGCAGGAACGGCACAGCGACGGCGGGCCGCTGCGGATCAACGTCAATGTGTCGCCGACCCAGTTGCACCACCCGGGGCTGGTCGCCGAGACCGTCGACGTGCTGGAGCGGTCGGGTCTGGAACCCCGGGCGCTGTGCCTGGAGGTCACCGAGTCCGCGCTCATCGGGGCCGACGACGACCTCCTCAAGCCGCTGCGCCAGCTCGCGGACATGGGCGTGGACATAGCGCTCGACGACTTCGGCACCGGCTACTCGAACCTGGCGAACCTGCGCAGGCTCCCGGTGAGCGTGCTCAAGCTGGACCGTTCCTTCACGCAGGGGATACAGCGGCATCCGGCGGACCCGGTCGATCTGAAGATCGTCGAAGGGATCGTCTCGCTGGCCCACAGCCTGGACCTCGCGGTCACCGTGGAGGGCGTGGAGACCGGGGTCCAGGCCGAGCAACTGCGGAACCTGGGCTGCGACACCGCCCAGGGCTGGTACTACGCGCGGCCCGGCGCGCCGGACCGGATCCACTCGCTGCTGCTGGCCGACGCGGTGTGAACGGCGCGGCCGGGCGCCCGCGGCCGGCCGCGCCGGGGCCGCCCGGTCAGCCGACGGGCCGCGCCGGGGCGTCCGTCCGGCCGGCCAGCAGCACCTTCTGCAACTCGCGGGCCGCGCGCGGCGGGGCCACGTCGCTGCGGTGGGCGAGCGCGATGGTGCGCCGCAGCCCGGGGCGGGCCAGCGGCGTCGTCCGCAACCCGTGACCGGCCCGGCCGGCGACCATGCTCGGCACCACCGCGATCCCCAGCCCCGCCCGCACGAAGCCGAGCACCGCGTCCATCTCGCCGCCCTCCACCGTGAACGTCGGCTCGAAGCCCGCCGCCCGGCAGGCCGCGACCGTCAGTTCGCGCAGGTCGTAGCCGTGCCGGAACATCACCAGGGATTCGCCCTGGAGGTCGGCGATCGCCACGCTCCCGCCCCGGCCGGGGCGCGGGGCGTGCGCCGACGACACCACCACCAGGTCCTCCTGGAGCAGCTCGACCGTGGTGAGCGCGGGCGACGCGGCCGGCAGCGGCAGCACCACCAGCGCCAGGTCCAGCGCGCCCCGGGCCAGCTCCCGTACCAGGTCCAGCGAGCCGCCCTCCTCCAGCAGCAGGCTGATCCCGGGGTGCCGGTCGTGGAAGGCGCGCAGCATCTCGGGAAGCAGGCCCGTGCACAGACTGGGCGTCGCTCCCAGCCGGACCCGGCCCCGCCGCAGCTGGGCCAGCTCTTGCACCTCGTGGCGTGCCGTGTCGGCGTCCGCGAGGATGCGGCGGGCCAAGGGCAGCAGGGCCTCGCCCGCGTCGGTGAGGGCGATGTTGCCGCGGGCCCGGCTGAACAGCTCGGCCCCCAGCTCGGTCTCCAGCGCCCGGATCTGCTGCGAGAGCGAGGGCTGCGAGACATGCACCTGCTCGGCGGCGCGAGTGAAGTGGCGGGTCTCGGCGACCGCCACGAAATACGTCAGCTGCTGGAACTGCATGTCCGCTCCCCGGTCCGTCTCCTCGTGCCGCCGCCCGCCGCCGCCGGGCGGCGGACGGCCCGCCGCGTCGCCGGGGCCGTCCGTGGACAGGGCATCGGCACCCGGCCGTCCAGTCATGATAGCCAGAACCTATGAACATGAGCCGTATCATGTCTTGGACTGATGGGGCCGTCCGGCCCTAGCGTCGTGTCCATGGCATCGGCAACAGGGACGGACCGACGGCCGTCCGTGACGCGCACGCTCTGGGACTCCTCCGTCGGCAAGAAGACGATCATGGCCGTGAGCGGCCTGATCATGCTCCTCTACTTGGTCGCCCACATGGTCGGCAACCTGAAGATCTTCTTCGGGGCCGACGAGTTCAACCACTACGCGCACTGGCTGCGCACCATGGGCGAGCCCGTCCTGCACTACGAGTGGGCGCTGTGGCTGCTGCGCGTCGTGCTCGTCGCCGCCGTGGTGCTGCACGCCGTCTCCGCGTACCAGCTGAGCCGCCGCGACATCAGGGCCCGGCCCGTCGCGTACGTCCACCGGAAGCCGCGCGCGAGCTATGCCACCCGGACCATGCGCTGGGGCGGGATCATCCTCGGCCTCTTCATCGTCTGGCACATCCTCGACCTGACCACGGGCACCGTGCACCCGGGCGGTTTCCAGCCCGGGCACCCGTACCAGAACATCATCGACACCTTCTCCACCTGGTACGGCAACGTGATCTACATCGTCGCCGTGCTCGCCCTCGGGCTCCACGTCCGGCACGGCTTCTGGAGCGCCGCCCAGACCCTCGGCGCGGGCAACGCGGCCCGCGACCGCCTCCTCAAGACCCTTGCCGACATCCTCGCCCTGGCGCTGACGGTGGGCTTCGTCTCCGTACCCGTCGCCGTCATGACCGGAGCCGTGAGCTGACATGACCGACTACACGCATTACGAGACCGGCGCGCCGATCGCCGACACCAAGGCCCCCGACGGGCCGATCGCCGAGCGCTGGGACGCCCGCCGCTTCGGGGCCAGGCTGGTCAACCCGGCCAACCGCCGCAAGCACACCGTCATCGTCGTCGGCACCGGCCTCGCGGGCGGATCGGCCGGCGCGACCCTCGCCGAACAGGGCTACCACGTCGTCCAGTTCTGCTTCCAGGACTCGCCCCGCCGGGCCCACTCCGTCGCCGCCCAGGGCGGCATCAACGCCGCGAAGAACTACCGCAACGACGGCGACTCGATCCACCGGCTCTTCTACGACACGGTCAAGGGCGGCGACTTCCGCGCCCGCGAGTCCAACGTCCACCGGCTCGCCCAGATCTCCGTGGAGATCATCGACCAGTGCGTCGCCCAGGGCGTCCCCTTCGCCCGCGAGTACGGCGGGCTCCTCGACAACCGCTCCTTCGGCGGCGTCCAGGTCTCCCGCACCTTCTACGCCCGCGGCCAGACCGGGCAGCAGCTCCTGCTCGGCGCGTACCAGGCGCTGGCCCGGCAGATCGCCGCGGGCAACGTCGAGATGCACGCCCGCACCGAGATGCTCGACCTGATCGTCGTCGACGGCAGGGCCCGCGGCATCGTCGCCCGCGACCTCGTCACCGGGAAGATCGACACCTACTTCGCCGACGCGGTCGTGCTGGCCAGCGGCGGCTACGGCAACGTCTTCTACCTGTCGACGAACGCCATGAACTCCAACGCCACCGCCGTCTGGCGGGCCCACCGCCGGGGCGCCCTCTTCGCCAACCCCTGCTTCACCCAGATCCACCCCACCTGCATCCCGCGCACCGGCGACCACCAGTCCAAGCTGACGCTGATGAGCGAGTCGCTGCGCAACGACGGCCGGATCTGGGTGCCGAAGGCCAAGGGCGACGACCGGCCCGCGAACGAGATCCCCGAGGACGAGCGCGACTACTACCTGGAGCGCGTCTACCCCTCCTTCGGCAACCTGGTGCCCCGCGACATCGCCTCCCGCGCCGCCAAGAACGTCTGCGACGAGGGACGGGGCGTCGGCCCCGGCGGCCAGGGCGTCTACCTCGACTTCGCGGACGCCATCTCGCGGATGGGCCGGGCGAAGGTCGAGGAGAAGTACGGCAACCTCTTCGACATGTACGCGCGGATCACCGCGGAGAACCCGTACGAGACGCCGATGCGGATCTACCCGGCCGTGCACTACACGATGGGCGGACTCTGGGTCGACTACGACCTCCAGACCACCGTCCCCGGCCTCTTCGCCATCGGCGAGGCCAACTTCTCCGACCACGGCGCCAACCGCCTCGGCGCGTCCGCGCTGATGCAGGGCCTCGCCGACGGCTACTTCGTCCTGCCCTCCACCATCAACGACTATCTGGCCCGCAACCCGCACCACGACGAGATCGACGCCTCGCACCCCGCCGTCGAGGAGGCCGTCGCGGACACCGAGGACCGCCTGAACCTGCTGCTCTCCGTCCGCGGCGACCGCACCCCCGACTCCTTCCACCGCGAGATCGGCGAACTGATGTGGGAGTACTGCGGGATGGCCCGCACGGAACAGGGGCTGCGGACCGCGCTGGAGCGCATCCCGCTGATCCGGGAGGAGTTCTGGCGCCGCATCAAGGTGCCGGGCGCCGGCGACGAGTTCAACCAGTCCCTGGAGAAGGCCAACCGCGTCGTCGACTACCTGGAGCTCGCGGAGCTCATGTGCCTCGACGCCCTGCACCGCGCCGAGTCCTGCGGCGGCCACTTCCGCGAGGAGTCCCAGACCCCGGACGGCGAGGCCGCCCGCCGGGACGAGGAGTTCTCCTACGCCGCCGCCTGGGAGTTCACCGGCACCGGCGAGGCCCCGGTCCTGCACAAGGAAGACCTCGTCTTCGAGTACGTCCACCCCACTCAGCGGAGCTACGCATGAAGCTCACCCTGCGCGTCTGGCGCCAGAAGAACGCCGACGCCCCCGGCGCCATGTCCACCTACGAGGTCGACGGCATCTCGCAGGACATGTCGTTCCTCGAAATGCTCGACACCCTCAACGAGGAGCTCATCCTCGCCGGCGACGACCCCGTCGCCTTCGACCACGACTGCCGCGAGGGGATCTGCGGCGCGTGCAGCCTCGTCATCAACGGCGACGCCCACGGCCCCGAGCGCACCACCACCTGCCAGCTCCACATGCGGTCCTTCGAGGACGGCGACACGATCGACGTCGAACCGTGGCGCGCGTCCGCCTTCCCGGTCGTCAAGGACCTGGTGGTGGACCGCTCGGCCTTCGACCGGATCATCCAGGCCGGCGGTTACATCTCCGTCCCGACCGGGGCCGCGCCCGAGGCGCACGCCACGCCGGTGCCGAAGCCGGACGCCGACTTCGCCTTCGAGCACGCCGAGTGCATCGGCTGCGGCGCCTGTGTGGCCGCCTGCCCCAACGGCTCCGCGATGCTCTTCACCTCGGCGAAGATCAACCATCTCAACGTCCTGCCGCAGGGCGCCCCCGAGCGCGAGACCCGGGTCCTCGACATGGTCGCGCAGATGGACGACGAGGGCTTCGGCGGCTGCACCCTCACCGGTGAGTGCGCCACCGCCTGCCCGAAGGGCATCCCGCTGCCGTCGATCGCCGCCATGAACAAGGAGTGGCTGCGGGCGACCCGCAGGGCACGCCGCTGACCAACGGCCGGGTTCCTGGTCCCGGAGGCCGCCCACCCCCGGGACCAGGAAGTCAACGGACGCCCGGCGTCACGACGTCACGGCGACGTCGTCCGCGTAGACCGTTCCCTGCCCGTACCAGCCGTGCAGATAGACGGTCACCTTGCCGGTCGAGCCGGTGGTGAAGGCGACCGACTGCTTCGCGTAGCCGCTCGACGAACCCCAGACGCTCGCCGACGCGTCGCCCCGCACCCCGAGGTAGCCGTAGCTGCCCTGGAGCCAGCCGCTCAGCGTGTACGCGGTGTTGGGGGACAGGGTGAGCGTCTGCGTGCACTCGCCCGTCTGCGACGCGGTGGCCGCGACGGCGAGCGCATGGGAGCCGCCGTGCGTCGGCGAGGAGACCACCGCGCCGCCCGGCTCGCAGGTCCACGGGCTCAGCGACCCCGACTCGAAGTCGCCGTTCACCAGGGAGCCGCTGCCGCCGCCCGGGCCCGACACCGTGAGCGTGAACGTCGCCGCGTGGCTGAGCGTGCCCGACGTGCCGGTGACCGTGATCGGGTACGTGCCGGGCGCGGCGGACGCCGAGGCGGTCACCGTCAGCTTCGACGTGCCGCCCGCGGTCACCGAGGTGGGGCTGAGCGTCGCCGTGACGCCCGCGGGCGCGCCGCTCGCCGTCAGCGCCACGGTCTTCGCGGCGCCGGAGGTGACCGCGGTGTTCACGGTCGCCGAGACGGAGCCGCCGGGGGCCACGGCGGCGGAGCCGGGGGAGACGGCCACCGAGTAGTCGTCCGTCACCGGTCCGGAACC
This sequence comes from Streptomyces tyrfis, assembly GCF_037034285.1. NCBI lineage: Bacteria > Bacillati > Actinomycetota > Actinomycetes > Kitasatosporales > Streptomycetaceae > Streptomyces > Streptomyces tyrfis. Next base: position 27,707 of record NZ_JBAGJZ010000026.1, read on the forward strand.
GCTGGTGAAGGGCGCGAAGGTGTGGGTGAAGTACCACGTGTCCTGCGCGATGCCGGAGCAGGTGTCGCTGCCGCCGGTGCCGGGGCAGCCCCCGTTGTCGCGCTGGAGCGCCCAGAACGACAGGGTGTTGACGCCCTTGGACACGGCCCAGTCGTAGACCACCGGAGCATTGGCCGTGGTGAACGTCTCGGCGGGGCCGTAGTCGTCGATCCCCGGCATCTCGATGATCCCGGTCATGCCCCACAGCTGCGCGTCGGTCTTCGACGGGTACAGCTTGGCCAGTTGGCCCTTGAGCCCGCTGATCGCCGTCTTGGTGTCCTCCGCCATGTCGTGCGAGGCGCCGTCGTAGTAGTCGAACGTCATCAGGTTCACGACGTCGACCCGGGTGCCGTTGGACACGGCGTTGCGCAGCACCGCCAGGCCGCTGTCGGCGAGACCGCGCGTGGTGGTGGGCAGGGTGTAGGAGATCTGCAGCGGGCGGCCGTTGGCGGCGGCCCAGTCCTGCACCTGCTTGATCGCCTTGTTGCGGCGGTCGATCCCGGCGCTGTTGTCCAGCGAGTTGTCCTCGATGTCCATGTCGAGGCGGGACACGTCGTAGGTCGTGATGACCTTCTCGTACGCCGCGGCGATCGAGTCGACGCTGGAACAGCTGTCGGCGATCTCGGTGCCGCCGTTGTCGGCCGTGTAGCCGCCGAACGACGGGATCACGTCGCCGCCGCGCGAGCGGATGGTGGTGAAGTCGGCGCCGAACTCCGACGCCGCGATGGGCTGGTCGCGGTCGCCGTTCCAGTACGGCGTGCACGAGCCGCGGGCCTCCGTCTGGATGAAGGCCATGGTGAGGTACTTCGCGCCGGACCGCTGCGCGAGCGCGGCCGGGCTGTCTCCGTTCCACGCCTCGAAGTACGGGGCGAAGACATGCGCGGGCATGGGGGTGGCGGCGGTCGCGGCGGCCTGCGCGCCGCCTCCCGATCCGAGGACCAGGCCGGCGGACGCGACGGTCGTCGCCAGAACACTCAGGAACGCACCGAATGTGCGTGGACGTCTCATGGGGTCTGCTCCCAGCGGGGTGAGACAACGGGCGGATCGCAAGGCTCTGCCGCGCCCCGTCGGGGGCGCGGCCCGTTCCTGTGAATCCCGGCCGGGGTCACATGCCGCACGGCGAGGAGCAGCCGCGGGGCATGCCCATGATTGGTCTGGACCAGGGTGCGGTCAATGTTCTTTGCCTTTTCATTTCCCATTGCTTGCCTGAAGCGGCAACTCGCCATGAGAAGACGGCAGTTCAAGAGCTCCCGGGCCCATGGCGGAGTCCCAGGGCGGCGGCGAGGTACGGCGCCGTGCGGCTGCCCTGCGCGCGGGCCACCTCGGCGGGCGTGCCCGTCGCCACGATCCGGCCGCCCCGGTCGCCGCCGCCCGGCCCGAGGTCGATCACATGGTCGGCGCCCGCCACCACCGTCATGTCGTGCTCCACGACCACCACCGTGTCGCCCGCGTCGACCAGCCCGTGCAACTGCCGCATCAGCACCTCGACATCGGCCGGATGCAGCCCCGTCGTCGGCTCGTCCAGCAGATACACGGTGTGCCCGCGGCGGGTGCGCTGGAGCTCGGCGGCGAGCTTGATCCGCTGCGCCTCCCCGCCTGACAGCTCGGTGGCGGGCTGCCCCAGCCGCAGATAGCCGAGACCGACGTCGAGCAGCGTCCGCAGGCTCCGCTCGGCGGCCGGTGTGCCGGCGAAGAACGCCGCCGCCGACTCCACCGTCAGATCCAGCACCTGCGCGATGTCGAGACCCCGCAGGGTGACCTCCAGGGTCTCCGGGTTGTACCGCGCGCCGCGGCAGTCCGGGCAGGGCGCGTACGTGCTGGGCAGGAACAGCAGCTCAACGGAGACGAACCCCTCGCCCTGGCAGGTCTCGCACCGCCCGCCCGCCACGTTGAAGGAGAAGCGCCCGGCCCGGTAGCCGCGCTCCCGTGCCGTGTCCGTCCCGGCGAACAGCTTGCGCACCACGTCGAAGAGCCCCGTGTACGTGGCCAGATTGGACCGGGGGGTGCGGCCGATCGGCCTCTGGTCGACCTGCACGAGCCGGTCGACCGCCGCCGCGCCCTCGGCCGAGGCGCACCCCGCCACCGGGAGCTCCGGGGGCCCGTCGGCCGGTCCGGCGGACCGCCGGTCGGCCAGCACCCCGGCCAGCACCTGGCCCACCAGCGTCGACTTGCCCGATCCCGAGACGCCGGTGACGGCCGTGAACACACCGAGCGGGAACGCCGCGTCCACGCCCCGCACGTTGTGCCGGTCGACCCCGTTCAGCCGCAGCCACCCCGACGGCCCGCGCGTCTCCCGCACCGGGGCGGGCGCCGCGCCGAAGAGGAAACGCCGCGTCGCCGACTCCGGCACGTCCGCCAGGCCCGCCGGAGGGCCGCTGTGCAGCACCCGGCCGCCGTGCTCGCCCGCCAGCGGCCCCACGTCCACGAGCCAGTCCGCCCGGCGCACCACGTCCATCTGGTGCTCCACGACGAACACCGAGTTCCCGGCCTCCTTCAGCCGGCCGAGGACGGTCAGCAACGACGCCGTGTCCGCCGGGTGCAGACCGGCCGACGGCTCGTCCAGCACATAGACGACGCCGAACAGACCGGACCTCAACTGCGTTGCCAGCCGCAGCCGTTGGAGCTCCCCGGACGACAGCGTCGGCGCGGTGCGGTCCAGGCTGAGATAGCCCAGGCCCAGCTCGGTGACCGTCTCGATCCGGGCCAGCAGATCTGCCGTCAGCACCCGGGCCGTGTCGTCGCCGCCCGCCGCGCGCAGCACGTCGGCCAGCGAACCGAGCGGCAGCCCGGCGAGTTCGGCGATCGTGCGGCCCGCGAACCTGACGGCCAGCGCCTCGGGCCGCAGCCGGCTGCCGTCGCACACCGGGCAGGGCGCGCTGGTGAGGAAGCGCTCGGCCTTGGCGCGCAGCGTGCGGCTCCTGGAGTCCGCGAAGGTGTGCATCACATAACGCCGTGCGCTCATGTACGTGCCCTGGTACGGGCGTTGGATGCGGCCCGGCTCGCGCACCGGATGGACCGTCACCACCGGCTGCTCGTCGGTGAACAGGATCCAGTTTTGGTCCCGCGCCTCCAGCTCGCGCCACGGGCGGTCGACGTCGTACCCGAGCGCGTCCAGCACATCGCGCAGGTTCTTGCCCTGCCAGGCCCCCGGCCAGGCGGCGATCGCGCCGTCCCGGATCGACAGCGAGGGGTCCGGCACCAGCAGTTCCTCGGAGGTCCGGTGGACACGGCCGAGACCGTGGCACTCCGGGCAGGCGCCGGCGGCGGTGTTCGGCGAGAACGCGTCGGAGTCCAGCCGCTCCGCACCGGCCGGATAGTCCCCGGCCCGGGAGAACAGCATGCGCAACGAGTTGGACAGCGTGGTCACCGTCCCCACGGAGGAACGGGCGCCGGGCGCCGAGCGGCGCTGCTCCAGCGAGACGGCGGGCGGCAGCCCGGTGACCTCGCCGACCGCGGGCGCGCCGACCTGGTGGATCAGCCGCCGGGCGTACGGCGCGACGGACTCGAAGTAGCGCCGCTGTGCCTCGGCGTAGAGCGTGCCGAACGCCAGGGAGGACTTCCCGGACCCCGACACGCCGGTGAACACGGTCAGGGTGTCGCGCGGGATGTCGACCGAGACGTCCTGGAGGTTGTGCTCACGGGCGCCGCGCACCCGGACGTACGGATCGTGGGGGGTGGACATGCGGGGGGATCTCCGTACGAATCGGATCAAAGCTGGTGGATGTGAACAAACACTCCGATTCTAGAGGGGTGAGCGAGTGATGCCGCAGCCCCGGTGTGCGACACGGCCGGGCCGTGCCGCACACCGGGGCTGTTTTCCGGGGCGTCGCGGGGGAGTGCGGGCGTCAGCGCGAGGCGCGCAGCGCGCGCTTGAGGGGGCGTCCGACCGCGCTGCGGGCCCGCTGGTAGGTGGAGCGCTGGGCGGGCACCGCGGTCTTCTTCGCCAGCTGCCGCTTGAGCTGGGCGTTCTGCGCGGCGAGCTCCTTCAGCTGCGACTGGAGCCAGTTGAGGCGGTCGCCCATCACGTCGGCGTCGGCGCCGGTCCACGGCCGGATGCCCGGGGGGAAGGCCAGGGCGCTCATCCGGGCCTCGAACGCGGCCCCGCCGTCGCCGTGCTCGAAGGTGTTCTCCAGGCCGTTCCTGTCCAGGAAGCCCATGAACCGGTCGAACCGCTCCCGGTGACCGCGCCTCAGCGGTCCGAAGTCCGCATCGGCGTGGAGCTGCGCCGGGTCGATGTCGGTGGGCACCTCCGCCAGCATCCGGTGCGGGATGTCGAAGTACCGGCACAGCTCCAGGGTCCGGGAGTCGCCGCAGAGCACGGTGGCGGGGGTGCCGGCGAGCAGCGCCGCGATGTTGCCGTGGATCCGGGAGCCGAACGAGAAGTCGAAGCCCCGCAGGTCGTCCATCCAGGTGGTCGGGTCGATATAGACCCGCACCTTGCCCTCCCGGTACATCGGGTGGTCGGGGTGGGTGGGGATGGCGGTCACGGAGGCGTTGGGGTGCGACAGGTCGCGCCAGTGCAGCTGACGCGCGTCGGAGAGGTTCTGGCCGATGAACCGCAGGTGCGGGTAGCGCGCGTGGGCGCGGTCGATGACGCGGCCCAGCTTCTGCTTGCGCACGGCCTCGTGCGAGCCGTTGACCGCGATCCGGGAATCGGGCCCCAGGGGCCGGCCGGACTCGCGGACGTCGAGTTCCGGGCCGTTGAGGAACATCGAGGGGCAGCCGATGACGTCCACGTCGCGGAAGCCCATGTCCCGCAGGTACCGCTCGGTGAACTCGCCGCGCACGCCGATGGAGGCGCTGTGGTCGAGCACCGCGGACACGAACGCGTAGACCGTGTCCTTCATCGGGCGCAGCCGCTCCGCCGAGTAGTCGACCCCGGTCTGGGCGCCCACGCCCGGCACGACGACCGGGATCCTCAGCTTCGTGATGAGCTGAGTGAGGCGCTCCAACTGCCGTTCGAAGGAAGGGCGGAAGGCGTTGGCGAGCGGGACGACGAACACGTCGTACTCGCTGTTGATGCGGTCGGCGTCGGCGACCCGGGTGGCGATGCCGTTGGACACCACCTCGGTGTGCGGCGTCTCCAGGATCTTGTGCGCGGCGTCGCTGAAGATCAGGTTGCCCGCGTTGGTGGCGAACACGTCCTCGTGCAGAGCCCGCTCGACGGGGACGACGTCGTAGGGGCTCTTCCCGGAACGCAGGAGTATTCGCTTCGCACTTTGAACGTTGGATGCCACAAAGCTGAATATAGCTTTACGAATGCGTCCAAATCCATGCGCATCCTGTACAACCTTTTTGCCATCCACGAGGAACGCAGAATGATGATCATACATCCGTGTGCGGGCGCGCGCCCAGTGGAATGAGGTGTGGGATGTGCCTCCCGCCGGTCGCGGGCCGCGGCGGCGGTGCCTCGACGGCCGCCCCGACACTCCTGGCGGCGACGCCGATCTGGTGTGATGGGGCGGTGAGAGGCGACCACCGGCCCCTGGCCGTATTCGACTTGGACGGCACGCTCGCGGACACCGGGCACCGGCAGCGTCATCTGGAGGGGCGCCGGCGCGACTGGGACGCCTTCTTCGCCGCCGCCGTCGACGACCCGCCGCTCCCCGAAGGCCTGCGGCTCGCGCTGAGCAGCGCCGAGGAGTGCGAGATCCGGTACCTCACCGGGAGGCCCGAGCGGTGCCGCCGGGACACCCTGGCCTGGCTGGCGCGGCACGGGCTGCCCGAAGGGCGCTTGTACATGCGCCGCGAGGACGACCGCAGGCCCGCACGACACACCAAGCTGGAGGTCCTGAGGCGACTGGGCCGGGAGCGCGAGGTGCGGATGCTCGTCGACGACGACGAACTCGTCTGCGTCGCGGCGGAAGAGGCCGGTTTCCGGGTGATACGGGCCCGTTGGGCCGTGGCCCCGGCCGCGCTGCGGGACGCGCAGGAACGGGAGGGCCGCACCTGAAAGCCGGCGCGCGGGGGTGTTGTGTTCGGATCCGGGTGTGTCGGGCAGCGCGGGTGCGCTGGAGGGGGCGCCCGCACCTCGGGCGGTTCGGCCGGCGTCTCGTCGGCGCCGCGCCGGGCCCGGCCGGTCAGCTCGTCTCGTCGAGCCGGAAACCCACTTTCAGTCCCACCTGATAGTGCTCGATCCGGCCATCTCTGATCTCGCCGCGGACCTCCGTGATCTCGAACCAGTCGAGATTGTGCAACGTTTCCGAAGCCCTCGCGATGCCCCTGCGGATGGCGTCGTCGACGCCCTCGTGGGAGGTTCCCACGATCTCGGTGACCCGATACGTGTAGTTTGACATGGGTTGTCTCCTCTCCCTTCTTCCAAGGTGCCCCACCCGGTCCGGGTGCGCGAGAGGTCGGTGTGCAGAATGTTCGGTGAACGGGGCCTTGACCGATTCAGTGGTCCATACCAAAATCCAGCCACGCCCGTGCGAGCACCGCCCGCAGTCCCCCCACACCGGGTTCTGGAATGTCGTTGTGCTGTTTCGCAGAAGGTGAACCTGGTGAAGAACCGCATGCTCGTCGGAGCCGTCGCGCTCGTTTCCACTTTCGCGCTGGGCGGCTGCGGAATCGTCTCGGGCTCCGGGACCTCCGGCCAGAAGAAGGTCACGGTCTGGCTGATGCGGGACAGTGTGTCGGCCGATTTCCTGAAGCGGTTCACGAAGGCGTACGAGGACGAGCACCCTTCCGTCAAGCTGGACTTCAAGATCCAGGAATGGGTCGGCATCGGCCCGAAGGTCATGGGGGCGCTCAAGGGCAAGGACACCCCGGACGTCATCGAGGTGGGAAACACCCAGGTATCGCAGTACGCGCAGAGCGGCGGGCTGCGCGACCTCACACTGGAGTCCGTGCGCGATCTCGGCGGCCAGGACTGGCTGCCCGGTCTCGCCGACCCGGGCAACATCGACGGCGTCCAGTACGGAATCCCCTGGTACGCGGCCAACCGGGTGGTCATCTACAACAAGGACCTCTTCGCGAAGGCCGGCATCAAGACCCTGCCCAAGACCCGGGACGAGTGGGTCTCGGTCAGTCAGCGACTCAACCGCAACAACAACCAGGGCATCTATCTCCCCGGCCAGTACTGGTACGTCCTCGCCGGATTCATCTGGGACGAGGGCGGCGAACTCGCCGAGGACAAGAGCGGTGAGTGGAAGGGAGCCCTGGACAGCCCCGAGGCGCTGCGCGGCATGGACTTCTACAAGCAGCTCCAGTCGCTCGGCAAAGGCCCGATGGGTTCGGACGAGGCCAAGCAGGCCGATGCCTTCGCCAAGGGCCATATCGCTCAGATCATCTCGGTGCCCGCCACCGGCGAGCTCATCGAGCGCACCAACCCGGAACTCAAGGGAAAGCTGGGCTACTTCCCGATCCCCGGCAAGACCGCGAAGACGCCCGGTTCGGTATTCACCGGCGGGTCCGACCTGATCGTCCCGCAGAAGGCGGAGCAGCGCACCGCGGGCATCGAGGTGGTCAAGGCACTGGCGAGCCGGGAGTGGCAGGAGGAGCTCGCCAAGGAGATGAGCTACGTCCCCAACAAGCCCGACCTCGCGCACGTCATCGAGGGACAGCCGGGCACGGCGGCGATGGCGCGCGGCGCGACGCAGGGACGCGCGACGCCCAACTCGCCGCAGTGGGCCGACGTCGAGGCCGACAACCCGATCAACGCGTACATGACGGCCGTCCTGAAGGGCAGCGACCCGGTGAAGGCGGCGAAGGCCGCCTCGGAGAAGATCTCCGAACTGCTCGCGGGCAGCTGACCGGCGCGCCGGCGGACACGCGGATCCGGCCGCACCCGGGATTCAGCCGTCGCACATCCCGGCTCTCCCGTCCGGTCATGTCGAATCCAGCCGGTCGCGGAAGAAGTAAGGGGCCGGGCCCTCGCAGCGGTGCGACGGCCCGGCGGCCGCCCTTGCCGATCCGTTCCCGGAGTCCGTCATGAACGCGCTGCCCCTCACCTCCCTCCCCACCGCCCCCGCCGTCCCCGTCGTTCCGGCACAGGCCGCCCCCGCGGGCGCGCCTCGCTACCGGGTGTCCCTCGCCGCCGACCAGGAGGAGGTGCGCGCGGCCCAGCGGCTGCGCCACCTGGTCTTCGCGGGCGAGCTCGGCGCCCGGCTGGACGGCGCCGAACCCGGTCTGGACAGCGACGCGTTCGACGCCTACTGCGACCATCTGCTGGTACGGGAGGAGACCACCGGCGACGTCGTCGCCACCTATCGGGTGCTGCCGCCCGACCGGGCGCGGATCGCCGGGCGGCTCTACGCGGAGAGCGAGTTCGACCTCGGCCGTCTCGCCCCGATCCGGGACGACCTGGTCGAGGTCGGCCGGTCCTGTGTCCACCCCGCCCACCGGGACGGCGCCGTCATCGCGCTGATCTGGGCCGGACTCGCCCGCTACATGCAGCGCACCGGCCACGACTGGCTGGCCGGCTGCTGCTCGATACCCCTCGCCGACGGCGGCGTCGCGGCGGCCGGGGCGTGGGAGACCGTACGGACGAAATACCTGGCGCCCCAGGACCGCTGGGTCACCCCGCACCGGCTCTGGCAGGCCGTCGCGACCGTCGCGGGCCGGGCGGACCTGCCCACCGGACTCGCCACCCTCCCGCCCCTGCTGCGCGGATACCTGCGGCTCGGCGCCCGGATCTGCGGAGCCCCCGCCCACGACCCCGACTTCGACGTCGCCGACCTCTACGTGCTGCTGTCGCTGAGCAGCACCGACCCGCGCTACCTGCGCCACTTCCTCTCGCTCGCCCCGCTGCGATGAACCCCTGGCTGCCCGCCGCGCCCTGCACCCCGCTCGGCTGCGCCGGACACGACGGCCCCGCCCGGCCGCGCCCGCTGGCCGCGGCCCTGCTGTGCGCCGGCTGCGCGCTCCTGCTGGCCGGGGCGCTCGTCGCCCCCATCGCGCCGCTGCTGGGCGCGGTCCGGCGCGAGCGGCTGATCCGCCGCTGGTCGCTGGGGGTGGTACGGGCCTTCGGCGTACGCGTACGGATCACCGGCGCCCCGCCGCCGCCCGCCGCGACGCCCGGGGAGACGGGCACGCTCGTCGTCGCCAACCATGTCTCCTGGCTGGACGTCCCCCTCGTCGCGGCCGTGCTTCCCGGCCGGATGCTCGCCAAGAGCGAGATAGCCGACTGGCCGCTGCTGGGCCCGCTCGCCGCCGCGGGCGGCACCCTCTTCGTGGAGCGCGACCGGCTGCGCGCCCTGCCGAGGACCGTGCGCGAGATCGCCGGGGCCCTCCGCGAAGGGGCCCGGGTGGTCGCCTTCCCGGAGGGCACGACCTGGTGCGGCCGCGGCGGCGGCCGGTTCGGGCCCGCCGTGTTCCAGGCCGCGATCGACACGAACGCCGAGGTCAGGCCCGTACGCATCCGGTACTGGGTCCGCCCGCCGCGCGGGACCGGGCACGACGGCCGGGCATCGGGACCGGGCGGCGGCGCACCGGCGGAGGACCACGCCCCCGCCGGCGCCGCCGCGTTCGTCGGCGACGACCCGCTCACCGCGTCGTTGTGGCGGGTGGTGACGGCCGCCGGACTGACCGCCGAGATCCAGGTGCTGCCGCCGGTCCCGGCCCAGGGCCGGGACCGGCGCTCCCTGGCCCGTCTCGTTCAGACCGCCGTCGCCAGCGACAGCGCGAACCGCTCGCCGGAATCCGTCCACCACTGATCCAGCCGCAGTCCGGCACCGGCGAGTTCGGCCCGGACCCCCTTCTCGCGGAACTTGGCCGACACCTCCGTACGCACCTCCTCGCCGGCCTCGAACGGCACCACCAGGTCCAGGCCGGGGATCTTCACCGTCAGCGCCTCACGGGCCCGCAGCCGCATCTCGATCCACTCCCGCTCCGGGTCCCACAGCGCCACGTGCTCGAAGTCCGCCGGGTCGAAGTCCGCCCCCAGCTCCCTGTTGATCACGCGCAGCACGTTCTTGTCGAACTCGGCCGTCACCCCCGCCGCGTCGTCGTACGCGGCGACCAGGACCTTCTCGTCCTTGACCAGGTCCGTGCCCAGCAGCAGCGCGTCCCCGGGGGAGAGCAGCGACCGCACCGAGCCCAGGAACGCCGACCGCTCGTCCGGCAGCAGATTGCCGATCGTCCCGCCGAGGAACGCGACCAGCCGCGGCCCCGGGGTCCCCGGCAGCGCCAGACCGCCCGTGAAATCGGCGACCAGCGCGTGCACGGAGAGCCCGGGCCGCTGCGCCAGCAGCGCGTCGGCCGCGCCGCGCAGGGCGCTCTCGCTCACGTCGACCGGCACATAACTGTGCAGTGCCGCAAGCGCGTCCAGCAGATGCCGGGTCTTGTCCGAGGACCCCGATCCCAGCTCCACCAGGGTCCGTGCCCCGGAGACGCGGGCGATCTCGTCGGCGCGGTCGATCAGGATCTCCCGCTCGGCACGGGTCGGGTAGTACTCGGGGAGCCGGGTGATCTCCTCGAACAGTTCGCTGCCGCGCGCGTCGTAGAACCACTTGGGCGGCAGGGTCTTCGGGCGCCGGGTCAGGCCGTGCAGGACGTCGGCGCGCAGCGCCGCGTCCGTCGCGTCCGCCGGCAGGGTGCGGGTCAGCAGGAAGGGACTCACTCGGGGGGCTCCTTGAGCGGGGTGAGCAGGACGTCGGCGCGGGTCGCCGTCAGCAGCGTCCGGTCGGGGACCTCGCGCCAGCGCGGGTCGTCGTCGTAGGGCTCCGAGGCCACGACCGTGCGCGGACCGGGCCCGGTGAGACACCACAGGGTGTCGCCCCAGGCCGTCGCCACGATCACGGCGCCGTCGGTGAGCAGCAGGTTCAGCCGCGCCCCGGGGGCCGCGGACGCCACGTCGAGCACGGTGTCGGACACCGCCTGCGGCAGTGTGTCGCCGTCGGCCAGACGGTGCCGCACCAGGGCCCAGACCAGGGCGGAGTCGCAGCGGGCAGCCAGGGACAGCAGTTCGGCCGGGCGCAGGGCCGCGGCGAGCCGCGCCAGGGAGCCGGGCCAGCCGGGCACCGCGCCGTTGTGACTGAACAGCAGTCCGTCGGCGGCGAACGGCGCGGCCGCGGCCTCGCCGTCGGCGCCCGGCTCGGTCGCGTCGCGCACCGCGGCGAGCAGCGCGGCGGTGCGCACCACCCGGGCCAGATCGGCGAACGTCTCGTCGCCCCAGACCGGCCCGGCGCGCCGGTACCGGCCCGGCACCGGGTCGCCGTCCGCGTACCAGCCGACGCCGAAGCCGTCGGCGTTGACCGTCCCGTGCCGCTGCCGCCGGGGCGCCCAGGACTGGCGCACCAGCCCGTGCGGCGGGCTCGTCAGCACCTCGCCCAGCGCCACCGGAGGCCCTAGATAAGCGATATGACGGCACATCAGGCATCCCTCGCGGTACGGAAGCCGGAGAAGATCTGACGCCGCACCGGCAGGTCCCAGTTGCGGAACGTCCCTCGGCACGCCACCGGGTCCACCGCGAACGAACCGCCGCGCAGCACCTTGTGGGCCGGGCCGAAGAACACCTCGGAGTACTCGCGGTACGGGAACGCCGAGAAACCCGGATACGGCAGGAAGTCGCTCGCCGTCCACTCCCACACGTCGCCGATCAACTGCCGTACGCCCAGCGGCGACCGGCCGGCCGCATAGGCCCCGGCCGGGGCCGGGCGCAGATGGCGCTGGCCCAGGTTGGCGCGCTCGGGCGACGGGTCCTCGTCGCCCCACGGGTAGCGCCGCGACCGCCCCGTCGCCGGGTCGTGGCGGGCCGCCTTCTCCCACTCGGCCTCCGAGGGGAGCCGGCGCCCCGCCCAGCGGGCGTACGCGTCCGCCTCGTACCAGCTGACGTGGAGCACCGGTTCGTGGTCGGGAACCGGCTCCGTCACCCCGAAGCGGCGGCGCAGCCACTGGCCGGCGTCCCGGCGCCAGAAGAGCGGCGCGGTCAGCCCGTGCTCGCGGACCATCGCCCAGCCCTCCGGTGCCCACCAGCGTCGTTCGGCGTAGCCGCCGTCCTCGACGAAGCGGCGGTACGCCCCGCAGGTGACCGGGGTGGTGTCGACGAAGAACGCCGGCACGTCGCGGACATGGGCGGGGCGCTCGTTGTCCAGCGCCCAGGGCTCGGTCGACGTGCCCATCGTGAACGGGCCGCCCTCGACGAGGACCTCGTCCGGCGGGGCGTCCGCTTCGGCGGGCGCGGGCGGTGGGGGAGCGGAGAGCACGGCCGGCCCCGACCGCAGCTGATGGGTGATCAGCATCGTCTCGTCGTGCTGCTGTTCGTGCTGGGCGATCATGCCGAAGGCGAACCCGGAGCGGAGCAGCGGCCGGTCGTCGCGCAGCGCCGCCCCGTCGAGGACGTCCAGCGCGCGGCCGCGCACCTGAGCGGCGTACGAGCGGGCCTCGGCGGGCGGCAGCAGCGGCAGCGAGGGGCGGCTCGCCCGGGGGTGCCGGAAGGCGTCGTACAGGCCGTCGATCTCCGGCCGCATCGCCTCCCGCCCCGCCACCGTGCGCAGCAGCCACAGCTCCTCCTGGTTGCCGATGTGCGCCAGGTCCCAGACCAGCGGGGACATCAACGGCGAGTGCTGTGCGGTCAGTTCGCGGTCGTCGACGCTGTCGGTCAGCAGCGCGGTGCGTTCCCGGGCGGCGAGCAGCGCGGCCAGGGCGCGGCGGCGGAGGGCCTCGGTGTCCACGGCGTCCGCGGTGTCCGCGGCGTCGCGTCCGGCCGGGGCGCCGGGGCCGGACGCGTCGGGTGCGGGTGAACGGGTCATGGGCGGTACCCCTCGGTGCGGCCGGCGCCGTCCGCCCGTTCGGGTGCGAGCAGCCCGGGAAGGTCGTCGGCGGGGCAGCGGCCCCGCGCGACGAATCGGTCATGGAACCCCGCGACCGTCTCCCGCACGGCCGCGGTCGCCCCCAGCCGGGGCAGCGCCTCCAGCGCCGCCTCGAAGCAGACGACGGCCGCCGCCCACAGCTCCGGATCGGTCAGCCCGTCGCGGGCGGCGCCCACCCACAGCGGATTGCGCGGCGCGGGTTCCGGCCCCGCCGTCTCGGCCAGCGGCTTGACGGCCCGGTAGACCGTCTCGGCGGCCTCCGGGTCGTCGAACAGGGCGGTGGCGACGGCGAGCGGCACCAGCCACCCGTTCTCGCCGGGCTGCGCGTCGATCATGCGCAGTTCGAGATGTCCGCGCGGACGCACGGGCGGGAAGAGGGTGCTGACGTGGTAGTCGAGATCGGCGCGCACCGGCGGTCGCGGGACCCCGGTGCGGATCCAGTCGCGGAAGCTCAGGCCGGCCGGGACGGTCCACGGCCCGGACTCGGTCCGGACGCACATCACCGGGGCGTCCAGGACGTGCGCCGCCCAGGCGTCGCGCGGCGGCAGACGACCCGCCGGGGCCAGCGACCGCGCCGGATCGAGGTCGGCCCAGAGCGACTGCCGGGCGGACCGCCAGGGGGTCCGGCGTCCGCAGCGCAGCGGCGAGTTGGCGAAGGCCGCCACCAGCACCGCGCCCAGCAGATGGGCCAGCTGCCAGCGCCGCCCGTAGCCGAGCGGGCCCGGTTCCTCCTCCCCGGCGTCCAGACAGACCTGGACGGACGCCGTGGTGCACATCATCGCGCGGCCGGCCGGTCCCGAACGGTCCAGCGAGATCTCCATGGCGTCGTAGCGGGGCTCGCGCAGCAGCCGGCGCGGCCGGTGCCAGGGGTCGACGCCGAGCCCCACCGGGGCCAGGTCCAGCCGGTCCAGGGCGTCGCGCACGGCGGCGAGATCGGCTGCCGTGGCGTCCACGCATGCCATGAGGGAGTCCGCGGGCCGCGAGCTGAGCTCCAGCTGGCCGCCGGGTTCGAAGGTGAGCGCCGCGTCCAGGGGCAGCCCCCGGAGGGCCGCGCGGGCGGCGTCGAGGCGGTCGTGCGAGACCGGGACGCGGGGCCGGTCCCGATGGTGGATGAGCCATTCGAGTTCGACACCGACGGTGCGGGGCGGCCCGGTCTTGAAACAGATGCAGCGCAGCAGATCCTCCGCCTCGCCCTCGTCGAGGGGCGGGGCCTGGGCGGGCGGACCATGGCCGCCGGATGCGTCGGATGACATGCCGGGCCTCCTTCTGCTCGGTTCGTCCGTACCACCCAAACCGCTGCCGGTGGATCGCACAAGAGTGCCCCTGGGCGCGGGAAAACCGGTTGTGTTCGTGCCGTCGGAGCGCCGATCCTGCCCCGTATGCACCACATGGGGGAGTATCGATGAGCGCGCGGCTGCGCGCCATCGCGCGAGAGACCGAGGACATCGTGGCGGCCGGCCGCTACCGGGCGCCGGGCGGGCACGAGGTGAGCATCGAACGGGCCCTCGCGGCCGCGCTCTCGGGCACCCGGCTGTACGGACCGGAGCCGGTCCCCGTCGCGGCACTCGACACCGGGCGCACCGCCGCCGTCGAGGTGACCGGCGAGAGCAGCCTGGCGGCGGCGCGCCGCCTGACCGGCGAGGGCCCCGGCAGGATCGCCGTCCTGAACTACGCCTCCGCCCGCAACCCGGGTGGCGGCTACCTCAACGGTGCACAGGCCCAGGAGGAGGCCCTGTGCCGGGCGTCGGCCCTCTACGCCACCCTGCTGCGCGCGCCCGAGTACTACGCCCGCCACCGGGCGGAGCGCGGCGCCTTCTACACCGACCGGGTGATCCACTCACCGGGCGTGCCGGTGTTCCGCGACGACCGGGGGCGGCTGCTCGACACCCCGTACACCGTCGGGTTCCTCACCTCCCCGGCGCCCAACGCCGGAGTCGTCCGCGCACGCGCCCCCGAGGAGGCGCACCGCGTCCCCGCCGCGCTCGCGTCCCGTGCCGAACGGGTGCTGGAGGTCGCGGCGGTGCGGGGCTACCGCAGACTGGTGCTGGGCGCCTGGGGCTGCGGTGTGTTCCGCAACGACCCGGAGCAGGTGGCCCGGGCGTTCCGGTCGCTGCTGCTGGACGGCGGCAGATTCGACGGCCACTTCGAGCAGATCGTCTTCGGCGTCCTCGACCGCGGCCGCGACGCCGCCACCCGCTCCGCCTTCGCCCGGGTGTTCGGCGGTCACGTCCAGCCGTAGCGCTCCCGCAGCCGCCCCACGACTCGGTCGAACCGCTCGCGGTCCAGGGCGCACGCCTCGCGCCGCATCCCGTCCTCGTGGACCCGCAGCACCCGGTCCAGATCGACCCAGGACGGGCGGCCCGAGCTGTCCCACGGCCCCGCCCCGAGCGCCACCCACTCCCGGTCCATGTCGTGCTGCTTGCTGGACAGCCGCACGGTGAGGAAGGTGCCGTCCGCCTCCCGGGCCACCACCAGCACGGGACGGTCCTTGCCCCGCCCGTCGTTCTCCTCGAACGGCACCCACGTCCAGACGATCTCGCCCGGGTCCGGGGCCCCGTCCCGGTCGGGGGCGTACGAGGTGTGGACCCGGCCCACGTCGCGCGGGTCGGCCTCACGGGTGGCGGAGGGTCCGGTGCGGCCGGGGAAGGAGGCCGCTTCTTCGATGCCGTCATCACGGTGGTGCGAGTACATCCCCACACCGTAGAACCCCGGCGGCCGCGCGCGGCGGGCGGGTCCGGCCCGACGCCCCGTGAACCGGCCCCGGAGGAAGGCCCTTCGGGGGCGCCGGCCGGGCCCGTCCCGGACGACGGGGCGGACTCCGAGAGACCGGACGGGCCGTCAGACCGGCTCGATCCGGACGCCGTTGTCACACCGGTCTGCAAGACTGCCCGACGCCATGAGCCAGTTACCGAATCAGCCCACCGAGGGCCCCGTCCCGACCAGCGCCGACGTGGCACGCCTCGCCGGGGTCTCCCGCGCCACCGTGTCGTACGTGCTGAACGGCAACACGTCCGTGCGGATCAGCGAACCCACCCGGCGCCGGGTGCGCGAGGCCGCCACCGAACTCGGCTACGTCCCGCACGCCGCGGCCCGCAGCCTGCGCGCCGGCCACAGCCGCATGGTGCTGCTGCCCACGGTGGACCTGCCGTCCGGCCCGCTCCACCACCGCTTCTTCCGCGAGCTGGAATCCGGGCTGCGCGCCCTCGACTACACCGTGGTCCAGTACGGCAGCACCGGACTGGGCGCCGACGAGGCCGCCCACGCCTGGGCCGAACTGCGCCCGGTCGCCGTCGTCGCCCCGGGCACCATCGCCCTCACCCCGCAGGGCATATCCATGCTCCGCCGCTCGGGGGCCAGGGCCGTGATCACCCTGGGCCCGCGCCCGGTGGCCGGCGCCCACGCGCTGGTCCTGGACCAGCGGGAGGTCGGCGTCCGCGCCGTCGGCCATCTGCTGGCGCGCGGCCGCCGCCGCATCGGCGTGATCATGCCCGAGGAACACGGCCTCGCCCCGTTCGCCGAACCCCGGCTGGCCGGCGCCCGGCTCGCCGCCCACGGCGCCCGGGCCCGGGTGGAACCGCTGCGGCTGCGGTACGAGGAGGACGCGGCCGCCCGGCTCGCGGCCCGCTGGCGCGAACTGGGCCTCGACGCCGTGTTCGCGTACGACGACGCGTACGCGATGCTGCTGATGCGGGCGCTCCAGGACGCCGGCGTCGAGGTGCCCCGCGAGACGGCCGTCGTCGGCGCCGACGACCTGATGCTGGGCAGGCTGCTGCGCCCCCGGCTCAGCACCGTGCGCATGGAACCGGCCACCACCGCCCAGCCCCTCGCGGACCTCGTCGACCGGCTGGTGCGGCATCCCGGCGGGGCCGCGGAGCACCACGAGCTGTTGAACGCCGGGGTGGTCCACCGCGAATCCAGCTGAGCCCGCGTACGTCCGGGCCGCGTGCCCTCTCCCGGCCCCGGCGCACCGCCGCCGACGCCGCGTGCCGATCCACCGGGGACGACGGGACAGCGCTTAGCGTCGGGAGCATGAGCCATCCGCAGAGTTACGAGATCCTGCTCGTCCCCGGATTCGTCGAGGAGACCCCCGACGACTCCGGGACCGGCACGGCCGGGACCGGCTCCGGAACCGGCTCCGGGACGGACGCCGCCGAAACCGGCGCCGATGCCGCCGGGACCGGCGCGGCGCGGAGCGCCGCCCCGCCGGAGGACACCGCCATCCGTTCGGCGGTCGTGGAGGCGACCGGCGAGACGGGGGCATCGGGCTACCCCCGGTACGCGGGCGAGGGCGTCGTGGCGGACATCGACCCGGCGACGCACGCGGTGGAGGCGGTGCTCGTCGACGGGGCCGAGCTGGACTACGGGCTCTCCGTGCGGATCAGGGAGCAGCCCCGGACCCCGGCCGGGCCCGGCGAGCCGGGCCGTCCGTCCGGGGCGGGCACCGACGACGGGCCCCGGGGCGCCACCGGCGACTGAGCGGCCGGGTCCGCCCCGCACGGGCCGCGTCGGGGCGAGCCGCCCGTGGCGCGCGTGCCAGGCGCCGCACGGCAGGCGGAAGTTTGAAGACAGGTCCTGGCCGCGCCGGGCGCACCTGACCGGCCGTACGGACCGCGCCGAACTCGCGCCGATCCCCACCGGACCGCGCGAGCACGGTTGGCCGGAACGCGAAACGAACGCGACCCGGCCCGGCCGGAACGCGCCCGGCCGGGCCGATCACCCGCTCGCGCGGGCGGGGGTCGTCACCCCTGCTGTTCCTTCCGCTCGGCCTCGATGGACCTGCGGACCTCGTCCATGTCCAGCTTCCTGGCCTGGCCGATGACGTTCTCCAGCGCCGTCTCCGGCAGCGCGCCGGGCTGCGCGAAGACCGCGACGTTCTCCCGGACGATCATCAGCGTGGGAATGGAACGGATGTCGAAGGCCGCGGCCAGCTCCTGCTGCGCCTCCGTGTCGACCTTCGCGAAGACCAGGTCCTCGTGGCGTTCCGAGGCCGCGTCGTAGACCGGCGCGAACTGGCGGCACGGGCCGCACCAGGAAGCCCAGAAGTCGATCAGTACGAAATCGTTGTCGCTGACGACCTGATCGAAGTTCTCCTTGGTGAGCTCGACGGTGCTCATGTTCAGCTCCTTCTTCCTGCTTCCGGTGGCGGCTCGGACTCGCCCCGGACAACCGTGCCGGCGCCCGCGCTATTCCGCGTGCCCGTGTGGCCGCTCCCCACACCCGCCGCCAGACTGTCCCCATGACTGATCCCTCCCTGAACGCCGAGAACGCAGAGAGCGCCGAGTACGACGTCGTGGTGATCGGAGCCGGGCCGGTGGGCGAGAACGTCGCCGACCGGACCCGCGCGGCCGGGCTGAGCACGGCGGTCGTCGAGTCGGAGCTCGTCGGCGGCGAGTGCTCGTACTGGGCCTGCATGCCCAGCAAGGCCCTGCTGCGCCCCGTCATCGCCCGCGCCGACGCCCGTCACGTCCCCGGGCTCGCCGGGGCCGTCCAGGGGCCGCTCGACACCGCCGCGGTCCTCGCCCACCGGGACGACTACACCTCGCACTGGAAGGACGACGGGCAGGCCGCCTGGCTGAAGGGCATCGGGGCGGACCTCTTCCGCGGCCGCGGCCGTCTCACCGGCGAGCGGACCGTCTCCGTCACCGCCCCCGACGGCGCCGAACGCCGCCTCACGGCCCGGCACGCCGTGGCCGTCTGCACCGGCAGCCGCGCCGTCGTGCCCGACCTGCCCGGCGTCGCGGAGGCCCGCCCCTGGACCAGCCGGGAGGCGACCAGCGCCAAGGAGGTGCCCGGCCGCCTGGTGATCGTCGGAGGGGGCGTGGTCGGCACGGAGATGGCCACCGTCTGGCAGGCTCTCGGCGCCCAGGTGACCCTGCTCATCCGGGGCCGGGGACTGCTGCCGAGGATGGAGCCCTTCGCGGGCGAACTGGTCGCGCGGGCGCTGACGGAGGCCGGCGCCGACATCCGTACCGGAACCTCGGCGACCGCCGTGCGCCGGCCCGCGCCCGACGCCCCGGTCACCGTGGAACTGGACTCCGGGGAGCGCGTCGAGGCCGACGAGATCCTCTTCGCCACCGGCCGCGCCCCGCGCACCGACGACCTCGGGCTCGACACGGTCGGTCTGATCCCCGGCTCCTGGCTCTCCGTCGACGACAGCTGTCGCGTCGAGGGCGCAGAGTGGCTGTACGCCGTCGGGGACGTCAACCACCGTGCGCTCCTCACCCACCAAGGCAAGTACCAGGCGCGGATCGCGGGGGAGGTGATCGCCGCCCGGGCCCTGGGCGCCGCGACGGACACCGGCCGGTGGGGCGCCCACGCCGCCACCGCCGACCACGCGGCCGTCCCCCAGGTCGTCTTCACCGACCCGGAGGTCGCCGCCGTCGGCCTCTCCCTCGCCGAGGCCGAGGCAACCGGCCGCCGCGTGCGCGCCGTCGACTACGACATCGCCTCGGTGGCGGGCGCCGGACTCTACGCGGACGACTACCGGGGCCGGGCCCGCGCGATCGTCGACCTGGACCGCGAGATCCTGCTCGGGGTCACCTTCGTCGGGCCCGGCGTCGGGGAACTGCTCCACTCCGCGACGATCGCCGTCGCCGGCGAGGTCCCCGTCGACCGGCTGTGGCACGCCGTCCCCTCCTACCCGACGATCAGCGAGGTCTGGCTGCGCCTGCTGGAGACGTACCGGGGGTGAGCACGGAGGGCGGGGAACGCGGAACGCGGGGGGCCTCCCGCGTGATCGTCCGCCGACGCGTCCGAGCCTCGTGCCGGCTCCTCCGCCGCCTACGCGTTGAGGGCCGGACGGAAGACCGCGATACTGGCGGCGGCCCACGGTGGATCAAGGGAGGACTCATGAGCCAGGTCGTCACCGGAACCATGGTGCGCGTCGAGGACGTCCACAAGTCGTACGGCCGGGGAGCCGCCGCCGTCCATGCCCTGCGCGGCGTCTCCTTCGACATCCCCCGCGGCGAACTCGTCGCGCTCAAGGGGCGCTCGGGCTCCGGGAAGACCACCCTGCTGAACGTCGTCGGAGGGCTCGACGCACCGGACCGGGGCCGGGTCGCCGTCGACGGCCTGGAACTGTCCGAGCTCGGCGAGGACGGACTGCTGGCGCTGCGCAGGGACCGGATCGGCTTCGTCTTCCAGTCCTTCGGCCTCATCCCGATCCTGACGGCCGCGGAGAACGTGGGCGTGCCGATGCGCATGCGCCGGGCCGACGTGCGGGAGCGTGAGGAGCGAGTCGAACTGCTGCTGTCCCTGGTGGGCCTCGCCGACCACGCGGCCCAGCGGCCCGGCGAGCTCTCCGGCGGCCAGCAGCAGCGGGTCGCCATCGCCCGCGCCCTGGCCAACAAGCCCTCGTTGCTGATCGCCGACGAGCCCACCGGGCAACTGGACGCGGAGACCGGCCATGCCGTGATGGAGCTGCTGCGGGCGGTCGTGCGCAGCGAACAGGTGACCGCGCTGGTGGCCACGCACGACGCGACGCTGCTCGGCCTGGCCGACCGGGTGCTGGAACTGCGCGACGGGGAGATCAGGGACGGCGCGGGGGAGTAGGCCGAGCCGGCCGGGGCGGAGAGGGGGACGCGCCGGCCGGGACCTGCGGGTCACCGCCGGCCCGGCCGCCGGAGCGCGTCGACGCGGCGGGCGGCCCGCGCACCCGCTGTCCGCCCAGGGCCGGCGATCAGCCGTGCGCGCTGTCGTCCGGCCACACGGTGATGTGGTCCTCCTCCAGGTCCAGCGCCACCCGGTCGCGCATGCCGAGCGCCCTCGTGTACTCGGCGGGCAGCTGGAGGCGGCCGGCCCGGTCGAGCATCGCGTACTCGCGGGCCACCAGCGTCTCGTCGCCGGTGGTCTCGTCGACCTCGCTGCGGCGCAGGACCTCCGTGGCGGTGCGGCCGTCGCGGATGGCGACCGTGCGGCGGACCTCGGTGGCGACGGCGCGGTCATGGGTGACGATGACGATGGTGGTGCCCAGCTCCTCGTTCGCCGTGCGGAAGGCGGCGAAGATCTGCTGGGCGGTGTGCGAGTCGAGCTCGCCGGTGGGTTCGTCGGCGAACAGCACCGCCGGGTCGCAGGCGAGGGCCACGGCTATCGCGACCCGCTGCTGCTGGCCGCCGGACATCTCATGCGGGCGGCGGTCCCGGCAGTCGGCGACCTGGAGCAACTCCATGAGCTCCAGGGCGCGTTCGGTGCGGGCCCGGGAGCGGCCCCGGCCGCCCGCCAGTTGGAGGGGCAGGACGACGTTCTGGGCCGCGGTGAGATACGGCAGCAGATTGCGGGAGGTCTGCTGCCAGATGAAGCCGACCACCTTGCGCCGGTAGTGCAGGCGGTCCTTCGCGGTCATGGCCAGCAGGTTGTGGCCGGCCACCTGGGCCGCCCCGGCGGTCGGGGCGTCCAGGCCGGCCAGGATGTTCATCAGGGTGGACTTGCCGCTGCCCGAGGCGCCCACCAGGGCCATGAGTTCGCCCTCGCGGACGAGCAGGTCGAGGCCCTGGAGGGCCTGAACCTCCACGCCGTCCGCCGAGAAGACGCGGACCAGGCGGTCGCAGGTGATGAGGGCGTCGTGGCCGTAGGCGGGCCGGTCGCGGGTGGCGGTCGCCCTGTCGGCCAGTTCGGCGAGGGTGGGGTTCGTCGTCATCGGGCTCCTTGGTCGATGGGGGGCCGCGTCCGGCCGGACGCGCGCCGGGGCCGCCGCGCGCGGGCGGGGCCGCCGGGACGGAGGCAGGGGCCGCGGAGTTCCCCGAGGTCCGGGACCGGGGCCGCCGGGACCGGGGGCCGGAGCCGCAGGAGCCCGCCGGGGCCGTGGGGGACGGGGCGCGCCGCCCCGCTCACTTCGCGTCACCCGCTCTCAACTCCCGCACCGCTCCTCTCCTCCCCGCCCACCACGCCTGTACGCCGGCGATTCCCACCGTCACCGCCACCACGGCCAGCGCCGGCGCCGTCAGCGACCAGACGTCGGCGCGCAGCGGGGTCTGCTCCGGGGGAGCGGCCGAGAGCGGCAGGGCCACAGCGGTCAGGTTCATGCCGGGGGAGAGCAGGCGGATCGCGGCCCAGCCGGTCAGGACGCCGCCCGCCGCGGCGAGCACGGCCTGGGGCAGGGACTCCAGGACGAGCAGGCGGCGGCCCTGCGGACGGGTGAGGCCCATGGTGCGGAGGCGGGCGAGCAGCGCGATGCGCTCGGGAGCGGCGCGCAGGAGCGACAGGAGCAGCGCGAGCACGGCGTAGCCGGCGCCTGTCGCCACCGCCGCCGCGTAGAGCCGCTCCACGCCGGACTGGAGGGGGGAGTCGACGTACCGGGCTCGCTCGTCGGCGCGGAGGTGGACCGACGCCGCTTTCCCGGCCGCCTCGCGCAGGGCACGGCCGTCCGCTTCCGGGCCCGTCACCAGCAGCGTCGTCGGCTCGGCCGCCGCGGCGCCGAGACCGGCGCGGTCCACCACCAGGAAGTCGGCGCCCGTCACGGCCGGAGTGATGTCCCGGACGAGGACGATGCGGACGGTGACGCTGCTGCCGTCCTCCATGCTGACGGGGAACGGAGCCGAGCCGTGGGCGTCCGCCACGCCCGGGGAGGCCACGGCGGGCAGGGCGCCGCCCGCCCCCGGACCGCCCCGTCCCTTCTTCAACACGCCTTCGGAGAAGGCGCCGAGCCCCGTCCGCCTCGTCAGCTCCGCGTAGCCGCCGGGATCCACGCCCACCACCGACACGGGCTGACGCCCGTCGTCGGGCCTCGACCGGTACGCGATGCTCAGCGCCGTCACTCCCCGCACGCCCGAGACCCGGCGCACCCGGTCGGCCAGCCCCGGAGGCAGGGAGTCCACCGGCGACCTCAGCCGGGCGTCGGCCCCGACGGCGAGGAGCGCCGCGTGGTCCCGGGCCTCGCCGATGCCCGCCAGGACCGAGCCGCCGAACGAGGCCGTGGTGAGAGCGGTGAGCAGGGCGAGGAGCGGCAGCACCGCGGACGCGGAACCGCGGCCGGCCCGGGCCAGCGACAGATGGGTCACCACACCGCGCAGCCGCCCGGCCGGACCGGCCAGGCCACGCAGGGGGAGGGGGTGGAGGCGCACCAGCAACAGCGCGGCGATCACCCCCACCAGCACGGGCGCCGCCGCGATCAGCTGGTCGCCGGGCCCGCCGGACGTGCCCTGCCGGCGCAGGGCCACCACCGCGGCGGCGGCCACGGTCACCAGCGTCAGCTCCGCGACCGTACGTCGCCGGGACGGTCGTACGGACGTCACGTCCTGGCGGAGCGCGGTGATGCGGACGAACCGGTGGGCAGCCGCCGCGCGCAGGGGGAGGGCGGCGCAGGCGACGACCGTGACCGCGAGGGCGGCCAGCACGGCGGGCAGGGTCCGGGCGCCGGGGAGGGCCCACACCGCCACGGCCAGGCCGAGCGCCCCGGCCGGGACGGCGACCACCGCCGTCTCCGCGAGCAGGCGGGCGGTGAGACCCGGCAAGGAGGCGCCGCGGGCGCGCAGCAGGGCCAGTTCGGTGCGGCGGCGGTCGGCGGCCAGGCCGCCCGCCATCACCAGGACGACGACGGCGACCGTGCCGCCGCCGGACGCCGCGATCGAGATCAGCGTGGAGAGGCCGGAGCGCAGGCGGGAGTGGGAGGCGAGCACGTCGTCGAGGTCGGTGGAGGACTGCATGCTGAGGTCGGCGGCCTCACGCACCCGCTGGAGTGCGGGGCCCGACTCCAGGGAGGCGACCGCGGATTCGAGCGCGCCCAGGTCACGGTGGTGCAGGGTGTCCGGATCGGGGGCCAGCCGCCAGTAGCGGTAGGGCAGCTCCTCGACGCGCAGGAGCACGGGGGCGGCCTCGGGCGCCAGCAGCAGGGCGCCGAGCCAGTACCGGGGCGAGTTCGGGTCGGCGGGCACCACCCGCGTCAGCGCGGGAGTGCGCAGCAGGGTGTCCGCCGACCAGTAGGCGCCGTCCCGGTCGCGCGGGGCGACGATGCCGGTGATCCGGACGGCGAGCGTGCCCTGGCTCGCGTCGGGGACGTGCAGGACCGACCCGACCTCGATGCGCAGGCTCCTGGCGGTCTCCGCGCTGACCGCCGCCTCCACCTCGGGCGTCGACGCGGTGACCGTGCCGGACGCGCGCGGCAGACGGCCCTCGTGCAGCCGGGCGTGGTCGGCCAGGCCCGCCTGCGCGACGAGGGAGACCCGGGCGGGCTGCCCGCTCGGCCGGGGCAGCCAGGGGTCGGGCACCTCGTGGTTCACGGAGGTGGCCACGCCGTACGACGACTGGCCGAGGTCGGGGACGAAGGGGCGCCGGACCGTGCCGAGGATGCTGTCGTAGTCGCCCTTCACGGTGGCGGGGCGCATGAGCTGCTCGCGCTGGTCCTGCGCCATCTCCACCGTCAGGGGCGCCGGGGCGGACAGATGGACGACCCTCTGGAAGGCGGGCGTCCGCTCGACGGAGCGGCGCAGGCCGGCGTCCTCGTACCGCTCCACCGCGCGCGGGAACCCGGCGGCCAGACAGGCGGTCAGCGCCACCAGCAGCGCGAGGGCGAGAGCGGCGCCGGGGGCCGACCGCAGCCGGGTGCGGACCCAGGGGACGGCGGCGCGTTCCGCACGCCTGAACGGGATCACCATGTCACTCCCCCTCCCGCAGCACCCGCACCGGATCGACCCGGCGCACCGCCAGCAGCGCCACGACGACGACCGGGACGGCGGCGACGGCCGCCAGCAGGGCGGCCACCCGCAGCGGCGGCAGTTCCACCAGCAGATCCGGCACCGGGCGGGCGGCCTCGCCGGTCAGGACGATGAGCGGCAGCACCGCGCGGGTCAGGGCGACGCCCAGGCCCGTGCCCACGGCCAGCGCCAGCGCGACCAGGACGCCCTGCTCGGCCGCGACGGCACGGGCCAGCCGGCGGCGCGGGGCGCCCAGCGCACGCAGGATCGCGAACTCGGCGTTCCGTTCCCGCAGCGCCCCCGCCGCGCTCACCGCGAACCCGAGCGCGGCCAGAACCGCCGCCGTCCCGGCCGCCGCGGCGAACGCGGCCTCCGGGCCCGCCCCGAACGGGTCGTCGCGCAGCTCGGCGGCCATCTCGTCGCGCACGACGATCTGCCCGGGGTCGAGGTCGGGCCGGGCGCGCAGGGCGGCGGCGATGCCCGCGCCGGCCGAGGGCGAGTCCGGCCGCAGCCACCACTCGGTGGGCGCGAGGGCGGACCCGTAGCGCGCCTGGAGGACCCGGTTCACGGCGCGCAGGTCGAGGAGCACGGCGCCGCCGTCGTCGTCCTCCCCGCCCCCGGTCGTCGGCAGCTGCCGTACGGCGCGCACGATCCGCACGGGCACGTTCTGCCCGTCGAGGGCGATGTCCATCGTCTGACCGGGGCGGGCGCCCGCGGAGTCGAGGAAGCGGTCGGTGACGAGGGCGGCCACCGCGGTGGTCCCGGGCTGCGTCACCTGCATGCGCACCGTCAGCGACGGGCTGAGCCAGGGCTGGTCGGACGGGACGTAGCCCGTGCCGAACACCGCGGTCGGGTGCGCGCCGGAGCGCACGCGCGGGCGGGTGGGCGAGGCCTCGGAGCCGGTCGGGCCCCGCCCGTCGGTGCCGGAGGCCGCCGTCCAGGACGCCGGCAGGGGCACTCGCCGCGCGGTGCCGGCGGCGGTCGTCGCGGTCAGGGCGTCGAGCGTCAGGGTGTGCCGTTCGGCGTGGAAGGGCGGCAGGGGCAGCGCGAGCTGTACCCCGATGAGCCTCAACGGTCCGTGGACGCGCGGCAGTTCGACGGACAGCGGGTGCGGGCGCCCGTCGGCGGGAAGGTCGCCGGACGCCAATGGGTGGGGGACGCCGTGGTCGTCCTCCAGCGTCAGGGTCACGGCCGCCGTGGTCTTCGTGTCCCGCACCGAACTGACCAGAGTCGCCGTCAGCGTCAGCCGAGTCGCCCCGGCGGGCACGCGCGCGCCCGCCGACTCGCCCGACGGCCCCAGGTCCGCGGCCAGCCGCTCCGACGGGGCGGACGCCAGGTCGGGGCGCAGCAGGACGGTGTCCGCCGCGCGCGCGGTGTCCATCGTCAGCACCGTCGCCGTGCGATGCCCGGACAGCGGCAGGGCCGTCCGCACGGCGGGGACGGCCTCGCGCACGTGGGGCACGGCCGCGTAGTCCTGCGTGCGGCCGAGTTCGGCGCCGCCGGTGCCCAGGATGCGGACCGCCGCGCCCGCCGCGAAGTCGGCCCGGTCGTCCTGCGAGCGTTCCCAGGAGGAGCCCTGGCCGATCGCCAGGATGCCGAGCGCGACGGCCAGGACGAGCAGCAGCACCGGTCCGGCGGCGCGCCCCGGGCGGCGGCTGAGCTGCCAGCCCGCCAGCGCCGCGGCCAGCCCCCGCCCGCCCGTCGCCCGGCGCTCGGCGAACCGGGCGGCCAACGGCAGCAGACGCAGCGTCAGGACCGCTCCGGCCAGCAGCGCGAGGGCGGGCGCGGCGACCAGCAGCGGGTCGATGCCCAGGGCGCCGGCCGTGTCCGCGCTCACCGCGCCCGAGGTGCGGCGGGCCAGCTGCCAGTAGGCGACCCCGGCCACCGCCACCAGCCCCAGGTCCGCCCCGGCCCGCAGTGGAGCGGGCAGGGCACGGGCGCGGGACGTGCGGAACCCGGTGGACGCGACCGCCGGCAGGGTCACCGCCAGCGCGCATCCCAGCGCCACGCCGGCCGCCGTCAGCCACACCCCGAGCCGCCCGGCGGCCGGCGTCTCCAGCTCCAGCCCGAGCCGGGCCAGTGCCCCCCGCCCGGCCATCAGCCGGATCAGCGGGCCCGCCAGCAGCGGGGCGATCAGCGCCGCGGGCCCCGCCAGCAGCAGCGCCTCCCGGGCGGCGAGGCCGGCGAGGGCGGGTCGGGAGGCGCCGCGGGCGCGCAGCAGCCGGGTCTCGCCGGTGCGTTCGGCGGCGAGCAGCCGGGCCACGAGCAGCAGTGCGCAGGCCGCGAGCAGGACGAGCTGGAGGGCGACGATCAGCAGGGTGGAGCGGGAGACGAGCAGGGAGCGCTCGACCCGGTCGAGGACCTCGGGGAGGGCGGTGCTCGCGGTCGTCCCGCCGACCGTGCCGCCCTTGTCGGGGTCCCCGGTGGGCAGCTCGAACAGGGTGGCCGGCCCGGTGCGCGCGGAGGCGCGCAGGGCGTCGACGCGGTCGGCGGTGAGGTGGGCGAAGTCGGCGGAGGCCAGCCACGCCGACCCTCCGGCGCTCACCCGGCCGCCGGCGACGACGGAGGGCGTCGTCAGCAGGGGGCCGTAGGTGGTGAAGGCGGCCGTCCGCACGCCCCGGCCGCCCAGTTCGTCCAGCAGCCAGTAGGGGGAGGCCGGCTCGGCGGGGCGGTACACGCCGGTGACGAGGATCCGCACGGGCGGTCCGTCGAGCCGGTCGGTGAGGGTGAGGCGGGCGCCCGGCGCCAGCCGCAGCCGTCGCGCGGCGGCGTCGGGCATCGCCACCTCGACGTCCGGCGCGCCCGCGCGCGGCAGGCGCCCCTCGCTGATCCGCACCTGCGTGGAGTCGAGCGCCGCGAAGTGCGTGAGGTCGGGCTTGTCGTCGGGCCCGGTGGCCGGGGTCCGGGTGGTCGCGGGCAGGGCGTACGGGCCGGAACGCACCAGCGTCCGCACGGTCACCGGCAGCCCGTCGAAGACCCGGTGCGCCCCGTCGCGTACGACGGCGTCGGCGGTCCGGCGGTGACCGGCCGCCACCTCGGCCTTGACGACCAGCGCGGCATCGGCGGCGTTGCGCGGCGCGGCCAGCGAGTGGCGCAGGGCCGCGTCGCCGATCGCGGTCGAGTAGGCGGCCAGTGCCGCCAGCACGGACGTGGTCAGCAGGACGGTGACGAGCGCGGCGGCGACCAGCGGGCGGTGCGCCCGTGCCCTCGCCGAAACGAGCGCGGCATACCCCGAACGCCCTGCGAAACGCCCCCCGTGCGTCGTCACCCGGCTTCCCCCACGCCCCTGTTGACACCGTCGCCTCAGACCTTCCGGTGATGTTGTCAGACCGGACGCGGTGGGGTAAGGGACGGCGAAGCGGGCTTGATCAGATTGTGACCGGAAGTCGGTGCTTTATGAACGGATTTCGGGCACCGGCGCGTGGACTCGGCGCGTCGGTCGACGCCGCCGCGTACTGTCAGGCGGTTCCGGGCGGCGACGCCCGCGGCCCGCTTCCGGGCGCCGCCCCGGCGGGGACGGGCCCGGACGGCAGCGTGAGGGCCGCCGCCAGCAACGACCGCGTGTACGGGTGCCGGGGCGCGGCGAACACCTCCGCCACCGGGCCCGCCTCCACCACCTCCGCGTCCTTCATCACCAGCACCCGGTCGCCGATCCGCCGCACCGCCGACAGGTCGTGCGAGATGAACAGCAGGGCGGTGCCCAGACGTTCTCGGACCTCGTCCAGCAGATCCAGGATCTGCCCCCGCACCGACGCGTCCAGCGCCGACACCGGCTCGTCGCACACCAGCAC
Organism: Streptomyces tyrfis; assembly: GCF_037034285.1. Classification (NCBI taxonomy): domain Bacteria; kingdom Bacillati; phylum Actinomycetota; class Actinomycetes; order Kitasatosporales; family Streptomycetaceae; genus Streptomyces; species Streptomyces tyrfis. The sequence continues at coordinate 55,913 of NZ_JBAGJZ010000026.1, forward strand.
GGCCGGGGACGGGGCGAGGGCCCGGGCGATGGCCACGCGCTGGCGCTGTCCGCCGGAGAGCGCGGCCGGGCGGCGGCGCAGATGCTCCGGTCCCAGGCCGACCAGCCCCAGCAGTTCGCGGGTGCGCGCGGCCCGGTCCTCGTGACGCGGGACCCCCTCGGCGACGATCCGGGAGACCGTGAAACGCGGATCGAACGCGCTGTACGGGTCCTGCTGGATCAGCTGGACCCGGCCGCGGCGCGGGCGCCGCAGGCGTTCCGGCAGCTCCGACCAGGGCTCGCCGTCGAGCCGCACGGAGCCGGAGTCCGGCCGTGACAGACCGGTCACCAGCCGGGCCACGCTGCTCTTGCCCGACCCCGACCCGCCCACCAGGGCGACCGTCTCGCCCGCGTGCAGCGTGAACGACACCTCCCGCACCGCCGTCCGGGGCCCGTACGACAGGGACGCCGACGCCACGTCCAGCACCGGGTCCGAACGCCTCCGGACGCGCGAGGGCGCGCGCTGCGCGGACGCGGCCAGCAGCTCCCGGGTGTACGGGTGCCGAGGGCGCGTCAGGACCGCCCGGGCCGGTCCCGTCTCCACCACGGAACCGTTCCGCAGCACCGCCGTCCGGTCCGCGATCCGGGCCACCACGCCGAGGTCGTGCGTGATCAGCAGCAGCCCCGTCCCGTCGTCCTTCGCCGCGGCAAGCAGGTCCAGGATCTGGGCCTGCACCGTCACGTCGAGCGCGGTGGTCGGCTCGTCCGCGATCAGCAGCGCGGGGCCCGCCGCCAGGGCCGACGCGATCAGCGCCCGCTGCCGCAGCCCGCCGGAGAGCTGGTGCGGATACTGGGCGGCCCGCGCCTCAGGGTCCGGGACGCCCACCCGGCGCAGCGATTCGAGGACCCGCGCGCCGATCTCGGACCGGCCGACCGTGCGGTGCAGCCGCATCGGTTCCGCGATCTCGGCCCCGATCCGGCGCAACGGGTCCAGCGACACCAGCGCGTCCTGGGCGACCAGGCCGACGGTGCGGCCCCGCACCGCGCGCCAGTCGCGCTCCCGGAAGCCCGACGCGTCCCGCCCGTCCAGCCGCAGCGTCCGCACGGTCGTCCGGGCGCCGGCCCCGGTGAGCCCGAGCAGGGCCCGCGCCACCGTGCTCTTGCCGGACCCCGACTCCCCGACCAGGGCCAGGCACTCCCCGGCGGCGACGGACAGCGCGACGTCCCGCACGGCGTGCACCGCGCCGGACCCCTCCGCGCCGCCGCGCCCGCCGCCGAAGCGCACGTCCAGCCCCTCGACGGCCAGCAACTCCCTCATGCCCCGGCCTCCTTCGGCGCGTCCGGCCCCAGCGACCTGCCGAGCACCGTCATCGACAGCACCACCACGACGATCGCCAGCCCCGGGAACGTCGCCGTCCACCACGCGGTCGCCAGGAACTCCCGGCCGTCCGACAGCATCGCCCCCCACTCCGCGGCGGGCGGGGCGGCGCCCAGTCCCAGGAAGCCGAGCGCCGACCCGGAGACCACCGCCGTGCCGGTGCCGATGGTGGCCGGCACCAGCAGCGGACCCGTCACCTGGGGCAGCACGTGCCGCAGCACGATCAGCGGCCGCCGTACCCCCAGCACCTTCGCCGCCTCCACGAAGTCCGACCCGACGACCGGCAGCGCCTGGCCGCGCACCAGCCGGGCGTACGTCGGCACGCTCGCGACCCCGATCGCCACCAGCACGTTCACCGTCCCCGGGCCGACGACGGTGACCACCAGCAGCGCCAGCAGAAGCTCCGGAAAGGCCAGCAGCACGTCCAGACCCCGCATCAGCACCCGGTCGAGGACCCGCGGCCCGGTCGCCGCCAGCAGCCCGAGGACCAGCCCGGCCAGCACCCCCAGCGACGTCGCGCCGAACCCGATCATCAGCGAGGGGCGCGCCCCGTACACCACCCGCGCCAGCACGTCCCGGCCCAGCTCGTCCGTGCCGAACGGGTGGGCCCCGCCCGGCGGTTGGAGCGCGTCCACCACCCGGGTGGCGTTCGGCGGGTACGGGGCCAGCGCCCCGGGGAACAGCACCGCCACCGCCAGCAGCGCCACCACCCCGCCGGCGAGCCCCACGGCGGCCCGCCGCCCCTGCCGCCGGCCGGCGTGCCCGGCCCCGGCCCGCGCCACCGCACTCATACGCCCGCCCCTTCCGTGCGCAGCCGCGGATCGATCACCAGATAGGCGAGATCCACCAGCAGGTTCACCACGACGTACGCCGCCGCGGACAGCAGCACCAGCGCCGTCACCACCGGCACGTCCTTCGACGTCACGGCCGTCACCAGCACCCGGCCCAGCCCCGGCCGGGCGAACACCGTCTCGGTGAGCACCGCCCCGCCCAGCAGCCCGCCGACCGACCACCCGGACAGCGTGGCCACCGGGAGCGCCGCGTGGCGCAGAGTGTGCCGCAGCAGCAGCGTCCGCCCGGTCGCGCCCCGGGCCCGCGCGGTCAGCGCGAACGGTCGGGCCGACGCCTCGTCCAGCTCCCGCCGCACGACCCGGGCCAGCACCCCGCCGATCGGCAGGGCCAGGGTGAGGGCGGGCAGCAGCAGCGCCGCCGGACCCTGGTCGCCCGCGGCGGGCAGCAGCCGGTAGCGGTACGACAGGAACGTCAGCGCGAGAATGCCCAGCCAGTACGAAGGGACGGACACCGCGAGCAGTTCCAGCCCGGACACCACCGCCCGGGCCGCCCGCCCGCGCCCCGCGGTCGCCACGGCCGACGCGAACGCGAGGACCAGGGCGAGCACGGTCGCCGCCAGGGCCAGCTGAGCGGTCGGCGCGATCTGGTCCGCCAGCACGTCCCGCACCGGCAGCCCCAGCTGGTACGAGCGGCCCAGATCACCCCTCGACAGACCCGCCAGCTCCCGCAGATACTGCACCGGCAGCGGATCGTCCAGCCCGTAGTCGGCCCGGATCCGCTCCCGCAGCTCGGGCGTCGCGGCCGTCGACGGACCCAGCACCGTGTCCACCACGTCCCCGGGAACCAGGTGCAGCACCAGGAACGACACGGTCGCCGCGCCCCACAGCACCAGCACCCCGGCGCCCAGCCGCCGTGCCACCGCACCGCCCCAGGAAGGAATCGCCGCCATCAGCCGGCGTCCACCCAGGCGCCCTGGAACAGCGGCCACGCCGACGCGTCGAACGTCACGCCGTGCGCCCGGCCGCGGACGCCCAGCTGGCGGGCGCCGACGAACGCGGGCAGCGCGTAGCCCTCCGACACGACCCGCCGCTGCACCTTCGCGTACAGCGCCTCGCGCTCCTCGCGCGCGGCGGCCGCCGTCGCCGCGTCCAGCCAGCCGTCGATCCGGGGGTCGTGCAGCCGGGAGCCGTTCGCCCCGCCGTCCGCGAGCCGGCTGCGCGAGTGGAAGACGGTGCGCAGCAGGTCCGGGTCCGAGCCGCCCCAGGCGAACGCGATGACGTCGTAGTCCCCGCGGTCCCGCACCGGGGCGTAGCCGCCCGCGTCCATCGGCCTGAGGACGAGTTCGACGCCCACCTTCCGCAGCTCGTCCTGGACGGCGGTGTCGAAGGTGCGCCGTTCGGGCCTGGTGTACGCGGGCACGTACAACAGGGTCACGCTGAACCGGCGGCCGTCCCTGGTGCGGTAGCCGTCGGAGTCCCGGCCCGTCCAGCCGAGCCCGTCGAGGAGCCGGCCCGCCCGGTCGGGGTCGTGCGCCCAGCTGTTCTCGACGGTGGGGGTGTAGCCGGGGGTGGACGGGCTGAGCGGGCCCCACGCCCGCCGGTACTGACCGGCGAAGACCGCCCGGGTGATCGCCGCGGTGTCCACGGCGTGCAGCACGGCCAGCCGGGCCTCCCGCCGGTCGAAGGGGGCGCGTTCGGTGTTGAGGAAGTACGAGTAGACGACGCCGGGCGAGTCGTGGCCGCTGACGGTGAGCCCCGGCTGGGACCGGAGAGCGGCGATCCGGTTGGCCGGCAGGAAGTCCGCCACGTCCGTCCGACCCGAGGTGACCGACCCGACCCGGGTCGCGTTCTCCGGCAGGAAGGCCACGACCAGCCTCTCCACATGGGCCGGCCCCTGGTTGCGGGCGGACGCGGGCGCCCAGGCGTAGTCCCGGTTGCGGGCGAGGACGAGCTGCTGGCCCTTGACCCGGGAGACCAGGACGAACGGCCCGGTGCCGACCGACGCCCGGCCGCCCGCGGCCAGTTCGTCCGGGCGGTCGCGCAGCGCCCGGGGCGAGTGGAAGCCGAGATACGTCGTGGACACCGCGTGCAGGAAGGCGGCGTACGGCCTGTCGAGCCGGACCGTCACGGTGTGCGCGTCGACCACGTCGGTGCCCCGGTACGGGCCGATGAGCGCGGCCGCGTACTGCGACTTGGTGGCCGGGGCGACGATGTGGTCGAAGTTCGCCTTCACCGCCGCCGCGTCGAACGCGGCGCCGTCGGTGAACCGCACGTCGTCCCGCAGCCGGAAGGTGTAGGCCCGGCCGTCGTCCGACACCGTCCACTTTTTCGCCAGCCACGGCTCGAACGAGCCGTCCGGGCGCTGGGCCACCAGGGAGTCGAAGACGTTGCGCATCAGCACCCCGACGATGTCGGCCGGTGACACATGGGGATCGAAGTTGTCGGGCTCGACGTCGGTGGCGAAGGTGAGGGTCCCGCCGTCCCGCGGCGCGCCGCCCGGGGACGGCCCGGCCGCGGCGCCTGGCGAGCAGGCGGTGAGGCCGGCCGCCGTCAGGGCGCCGGCGGACAGCAGGAGGAAGGACCGGCGAGTGGGCACGTACGGGCTCCGTTCAGAGACGTGCGACGAGGAAGCGGGCGAACCGGGAAGACCGGCGGGGGAGCGGAACGGGGGGGCGGAAGGGCGGGGCGGGGCGGAGGGCGGCGCGGTCACCGGGGGCGCGGCACGGCCCGCCAGGCCCGCACCGTGATGCGGTAGACCTCGCCGTGCTCCGCGGTGCGGGCGGCGGCGGCCCGGCCGACCGCGTCGAAGAACTCCGTCTGCCGGTCGTCCGGCAGCAGCCGACTGAAGTAGGTGCCGAACGTGGACGCGTGGAAGTCGCGGTACCGGCGGGCGTCGGCGGCGCGCACCGGGACCGTCCGCTCGTGCGTCTCCTCGACCGTGAAGTGCCGTTCCAGCAAGGCTTGTACGCCGTCCGCCGGACGGGCCCGCACCCCCATCGGCACGACCCGGCCCAGCCGGGCCGGGACGCCGAGCAGCCGCAGCGCGTCGAGCGCCACGACGTCCTCGCCGCCGAGCCCGCCCCGGTCGGTCACCGGGTGGTGCGTGGTCAGGACGAAGGCGCCGCCGGGGGCCAGATGGGCGGCTGCCCAGGCGAACACCCGGTCCTCGTCCGGGTACAGCCAGTGCAGCACGGACGTCATGAACGCCACGTCGAACCGTTCGTCCAGGGCGGGCAGCCGCAGCAGGTCCCCGGTGAGCAGCTCCGCCCGGCCGGCCAGCCGCGCCCCGGCCTCCCGGACCCGGTGGGCCGAGCCGTCGACGCCCACCGCCCGTCCCGCGCCCGGCCAGCGGTCCAGCGCCGCCTCCAGCAACGCGCCCGTCCCACAGCCGAGATCGAGCAGGGTGCGCGGGTCCCGCGGGGCGAGGCCGAGGACCCAGTCGTGGTCCTGCGCCTGACGGATCCGGCTGACCTCGTCGTATCCGGACAGGGTGCGGGCGCGGTCGAGTATGCCGTCTCTCATGCCGATGCGTCCCTTCACAGCGGGGCGGAGATCAGGGCCGTGATGCGCTCGCGCACCGACGACAGATCGTGGTCGCGGTAGAGATTGATGCGATTGCGGGCCAGGTCCCCCCGGTGCACGTACTCGTACAGGTCCTGCCGCTGTCCGAAACTGTCCGCCGTCAGGTCCCACGCCAGCCTGAACAGACGGGACTTGTGCTCGGCGCCGATGTCCTTGCCGCGCATGTAGCGGTCCAGCAGGGGACGCAGCTCGGGCGCGCGCAGATCGTTCTCGGTGGGCTGCATCAGGACCCCGGACTGGCCGATGCCGCGGACGATCCCCACCGCCCGGCCCGCCACCTGTGCCGCCCACACCGCGGCCGCCGGGGTGGGGCCGGGGGCCAGCAGCCCGCCGTCCGTGCGGTACGCGGTGGCCTCGCCGGCGTCCAGGAAGTGGTCCAGCAGCCGGGCGTACCCGGCGAGTTCCCCCAGGTCCTCCTGGACGTTGCGGAATCCGTCGACCCCGATCGACTCCGCGAGCAGGGAGCCGACGCCGAGCAGGGTGCGCAGCCGTTCGCGGTAGCGGATCTGGCCGATGTACTGGCTCCACGCGTTGATCCGGCCGAGCCCCTCGCGGGCCAGTTCCCCGTCGCCCAGCAGGAACACCCGGTCCCAGGGCACCGTCACGTCGTCGAAGAACAGCATCGCGTCCTGCTCGTCGAACCGCCGCGCGAACGGATGTGCGTGGCCGTGCGGTTCGGCGCCGAACGGCTCGCGGCACAGGATGCGCAGACCCGGCGCGTTGAGGGGGAGGGCGAACCACACCACGAACTCCTCGGCGCCCCGCCGGGCGAACGACGCCGAGAGATAGACCAGCACCTCGTGCGCGAACGGGGCCAGGGTGGTCAGCTGCTTGGCCCCGCGGACCACGATCCCGGCGTCGTCCTCGCGCAGCACCCGCAGCGCGTGGTCCGGGTGGTCCACCGGACTGGCGGACCGGTCGATCTGCGGGTCGCCCAGCGCGTGCGTCAGCAGCAGGTCCCGGGTGGCGGCGAACCGGTGGTACGCCTCCGCGTTCGCGCCGAAGCCGGGCCGGTTGGTCTCCAGCCGGTGCCGGAAGTCGAGCAGGCCGACGGCGACGGAGGACATGAAGGCGGGGGAGCGGCCGTGCTGGCCCCAGGACTCCCGCATCCACACCTCCGCGCTGTCCCGGGCGGCCCGCAACTCCCCGGCGGTGCGCGGCGGGTGGTAGCCGCGGCCGATCCGCAGCCCCGTGGCGGGGTCCTCGACGGTGAGCAGCTCGCGGTGCGCCGGGTCGTGCTGGAGGTCGAGGAGCCGGGCGATCTCGGCGACCGGGGCGGCGAACGCCGGATGCTCGGCCACGTTCTTGATCTCTTCGCCGTCGAGCCACACACTGCGGCCGTCGTCCAGGCCGGCCCGGAAACGTTCGCCGTCGAGCGCGCCGAGGGGTTCGACGGCCGAGGTGAGGGAGGAGGTCATGGTGAGGTCCCTTGCTGTCGCGAGACGGAGTTCTGGTGCTGCGGGGCGGAACCCGGTGGGCGGGGGACGGAGTTCGGGCGGTGCGCGGGCGTCTGGCGCGGGCCGGGCGCCGGGGCCCGGCTCTGCGGAGGGGGCGGGAAGCCGGTGGGGCGGACCGCCTCGGCCGGGTCCGCCCGGCGGTGCGTGAGGCGGCCGAGGCCGCGGTAGCACCCGCCGTGGTGGACCAGCGGCGGGCCGCCGCCGGTCCGCACGCCGACCACTTGTGCGATCAGCAGCGCGTGGTCCCCGCCGGGCGTCACCGTGACGAGCCGGCAGTCGAACCAGCTCAGGCAGTCGTCGAGGACCGGCGCGCCGGTGTCCTGCCGGCTCAGGCCGGCCGGCGGCGGCTGGGCCCGGAGCCGCTCGGGCGTGGCGTAGTAGTCGGCGACCTCCCGCTGGTCGTGGCGCAGGACGTTCACCGACAGCACGCCGGAGGCGCGCGCGGCCCAGACCAGCGGGCTGTGCCGGCCGATCGCCACCGCCACCAGCAGCGGGTCGAGCGAGAGCGAGGCGAACGCCGACACGGTCTTGGCGGGGGTGCCGTCCCGGTAGCGGGTGGCCACGACGGTCACCCCGGTGGGGAAGGTGCGGGCGGCGGCCAGATACTCCGCCGCGGTCGGCCCGCCGGGTCCGGGCGCGGGGCTCATCGCACCCTCACCCGGTGGTCGCGGAGCCAGCGGTCCACGGCCAGCAGATGGTCCAGGCCGCCGGTCGGATGGGGCGCCGCGCGGGGCCCCGGCAGCGGCGTCCCCTCGGCCAGGTGCCGTTTCACGACGTCCCGGTCCACCAGCTCGAACAGCGGACCGTCCCGGTGCACCAGGTCCTCGGCCAGGTCCCGCAGCGCCGCTCCGTAGCCCGGCGCGGAACTCGCCGGATAGCCGCTCTTGGGACGGTGCAGCACGCGCGGCGGCAGCAGATCGCCGACCGCCTGCCGCAGCAGCGCCTTGGGCACCCCGCCCCGGTTCTTCAGCGACCAGGGCACGTTCCACAGGTACTCGACGAGCCGGTGGTCCGCGAACGGCACCCGCACCTCCAGACTCGCCGCCATGCTCATCCGGTCCTTTCGGTCCAGCAGCGCGGGCAGCCAGCGGGTCAGCGCCAGGTAGGAGATCTGCCGGGCCCGCCGCTCCCGGCCCGACTCGCCCGCCAGGTGCGGGACTTCGGCGAGCGCCTCGCCGAACCGCTGGGCCGCGTACTCCTCGGGCCGCACCCGGGCCGCGACGTCCGGGCGCAGCAGGCTCGCCGGGGACGGCCGGCCGCGCAGCCAGGGGAAGGCGTCGAGCGGCCCCTCGTGGTGGAAGTACGGGTAGCCGCCGAACACCTCGTCGGCCACCTCGCCGGACAGCGCGACCGTGACGTGCCGCCGCACGCCCCGGAAGAGCAGGTGCAGCGACACATCGGGCTCGCCCCAGCCCGGCAGGTCACGGGCCCGCAGCCCGATCCCGCGGTGCGCGAGCAGCTCGTCGCCGGTCACCGTCACCGGGGTGTGGACCACCGGGAGCCGGTCCGTCAGCTCCCGGATGTACGGGGCGTCGCTGTCCCGGTTCCAGTCGCCCAGCCGTTCCGGCTGCTCGTCCGGCGGGAAGTCCACCGAGAACGTCGCGGGCTTGCCGCCGGACCCGGTCGCCGCCAGCGCGGTCAGCGTGGAGGAGTCGAGCCCGCCGGAGAGCAGCAGCCCCAGCGGCACGTCGCTGACCAACTGGCGCCGGACCGTGTCGGTCAGCAGCTCCCGCACCCGGGCCGCCGTGGCGGCGGGCGTGTCGGTGTGCGGCCGGGACTCCAGGGCCCAGTACGCCCGCTCGCTCGCCCCCTGCGGGCCGAAGCGCACCAGGTGCCCCGGACGCACCGTCCGCAGGCCCCGGAACGCCGTGCGGCCCGGCGTGGGCGCGGACGGCACCGCGAGCAGCTCGGCCAGCCCCTCCGCGTCCGTCTCCGCGGCGAACAGCGGATTGGCCAGCACCGCCTTCGGCTCCGAGCCGAACAGCAGACGCCGTTCGCCGGCCGTCCAGTACAGGGGCTTCACCCCGAGGCGGTCCCGCACCAGCAGCAGCTCCTGCCGGGGCACGTCCCAGACGGCGTACGCGAACATGCCGTTCAGCCGGCGGACCGCGTCCTCGCCCCACTGGAGGTGGGCCCGCAGCACCGCCTCGGTGTCGGAGGAGGTGCGGAACCGGTGCCCCAGCGCGACGAGTTCGGCGCGCAGCTCGCGGAAGTTGTACACCTCGCCGCTGTAGGTGATCACGGCCAGCACCCGTCCGTCGGCGTCGCGCGCCTCCATCGGCTGGGCGCCGCCCTCGACGTCGATGACGGCGAGCCGTCGGTGCCCGAGGGCGGCGTGCTCGGAGAGCCAGACGTCACCCGCGTCCGGTCCGCGCGCCACCATGGTGTCGGTCATCGCCCGCACCGTCGCCGCCTCGTCCCGCAGATCGCGGTCCCGGTCGATCCACCCCGCTATGCCGCACACTGGGCCTCCCAGACGCAACCCGGCCCGTCGGGGCCCTCGGTGAGTTCATGACGGGCCGTGAAGCCCTTGGCGGCGATGTTGGCGCCGGTGGCGTGCACGCAGTACTCGCAGGGCGAGTCCAGGGTGATCCGGACTCCCCGGGCGCGCGCCCGCTCCCGGTAGTCCCAGATGGCGCAGTGCGAGATCTCCAGCACGGCGCGGTCGGCGCCGTCCTCGACGACGCGGTAGCGCGAACCGTACAACTCGGCCTGGCGGGCCACCCGGAGGACCGGGTCCAGCGCGCCGCGGCCGTGACCGGGCTCGACGTAGCGGTGCACCTCGGCGCCGGCCCGGGCCCAGGCGGCGAGTTCGCCGTGCCCGCAGCGGGAGACCAGGAACCGTTCCATGAGCGCCTGGGCGCGGAAGAAGACGCGCTGCCAGTCGCCGGGACCGGCGTCCCGGACCGGCAGATCGGCGAAGATCTCCGAACGCACCGCGATCCAGCCGTCGATGTCCCGCCCGCCGCGGCTCTCGGTGAGATACCGCGTCAGGCCGGCCTCTGCCTCGAAGAGCCGTTGCCGCCACAGTGCGGCACGCTCCGACGGGCTCATGTCGGTGGAGTACTTCTGCTTCATGAGCAGCTCTTTCGACCGGAGTGGAAGACTTCGGAAGGACTGAAATTCGAAATTCCAGACGCACATTAGGAATGCGAGTTCGATGCCGTCAATGGCAATCATGGAGGCGGTGCACCGGCCATCCTGTGACCGCCGATAACAGCATCCGCGATGAATTCCGCAAAACCCTCGGGGTGATTAGCCTGGGCCGATGGTGATGTTCGAGGGATTTGATTCGCTGACCGTCGCCGGGGCCGACGGCGGACCACTGCGTGTCCGTACGGCGGGTGGCGGACCGCCCCTGCTCCTGGTGCACGGATTTCCGCAGACGCACGCGATGTGGCACGCCGTGGCCCCCCTGCTGGCCACGGAATTCACCGTCGTCGTCACCGATCTGCGCGGCTACGGGGACAGCCGGCGGCCCGTGCGGGGCGGCGCCGACCCCGCGCCGTTCGGCAAACGCGCCATGGCGGACGACCTGGTGCGGGTGATGGCGGAGCTGGGCTTCGACCGGTTCGACGTGGCCGGCCACGACCGGGGCGGCCGGTGCGCCTACCGCCTGGCGCTGGGCCACCCGGAGCGGGTGCGCCGGCTCGCGGTGCTCGACATCGTGCCGACGGCGGACGCCCTCGACGCCGTGGACGCGCTGACGGCCCGGCAGCTGTGGCGCTGGTTCCTCCTGGCCCAGCCGTATCCGACGGCCGAACGGCTGATCGAGGGCGACCGCGAGGCGTTCCTCTTCGGCGCGCACGCCGGGCTGTTCGCCCCGGAGGCGCTCGCCGCCTACCGCGCCGCCGCCGACGACCCGGCCGTGGTGCACGCGATGTGCCAGGACTACCGGGCGATGTTCGGCCCCGACCTGGAGCAGGACCGGGCCGATCTGCGGGCGGGGCGACGGATCGCGGCGCCCCTGCTCGCCCTGTGGGGCAAGCGCTCGCACACCGAGCGGAACCACGATGTCCGGGCCGTGTGGCGGCGGTGGGCGGACGACGTGCGCGGCAGGGCGCTGGACTGCGGCCACTTCCTGCCCGAGGAGGCGCCCGCCGAGACCTACGCCGAGCTGCGCTCCTTCTTCGCCGCGACCGGGCCCGCCGACGGAGCGGGATGACCCGGGGACCGGTCCCGGCCGATGCACACGACCCCGGCCCCCCGGTCGCGGCTCTCCCGTACCAGCCGGGCCACCAGGGCGCGGTCGGCCGGGCCGGCCGGCGCCTGCACCAGGACGAGCGCCTCCGGGTCGTCCACCGGCCGGAAGGCCGAGAACAGCAGGTCGAGCCCGCCGTGGCGGGGGAGCAGCACCGAGACCCGTCGGGCCGTCAGATCACCCACCCCCTGGCACTCCCACCACTCGGCCAGCTCGGGAAAGTCCTCCCGCAGCGTCGCGTAGATCTCCTGGGTGCGCGGGTCGGTGGCGGCGAGCCGGGCGGTCTGCCCCCGGAAGTGGGCCAGCACGGCACGCGCCACCGGCTCCCAGTCCAGCAGCGTCGAACGGAACGCCGGGCTCCCGGCCACGCACCACATCAGATTGCGGCGCCGGGCCGGGATCCCGGCCGGGTCGGACCAGACCGCGGCGTACGCCTCGTTCCACGCCGTGATGTCGAAGCGCGAGTCCAGCAGCACCGCCGGACTGTTCTCCCAGGTGTCCAGCAGGGCCCGCACCCCGGCGGCCACCGCGTCGTGCCCCGCGCCGTCCGGGGCGGGCGGCAACAGCCCCGACAGGGCCAGCACATGGCGGTACGAGACCGCGTTCAGCCCGAGCGTGCGGGCCACCGCCTCCAGCACCTTCCGGGAGGGGATCACGCGGCCCTGCTCCAGCCAGGTGTACCAGGCGAGCCCGACCCCCGAGAGCGCGGCGACCTCCTCGCGGCGCAGCCCGGGAGTGCGCCGTCGGCCGGTATCGGGCAGCCCGACGTCCCGGGGCGAACGCCTTTCGCGATGGGCGCGCAGAAACGCCCCCAGTTCCTTCGCGTTCGAAAGGGTGTGGCTCTCGACGATTTCCCCTTCCGTCCCTCCCGGCGCGTGGGCGGATTCTCTTCCTCTTGGCGTGGGTGTGGAATCGTGCACGGAAAAACGCCCCTTCCGGTCGGCGGGTCGGCGCGGGACCGGAGGGCTCGCCTTGGCTCTCCCCTGCATCGCCGACGCCGTCCGCTCGGACCGGAATCCGGAACCCCCGTGGCCCGGCTGCATGGCCGCCCCCTGACTCTCCGCATCCTGCGGCTTCACCGCCAGCCTAACCGCGCCCGGGCCGCCGTTGTCCGATTCCCGGCGGTTGTTCGTCAGGCGAGATGTTCCGTTAAGAATTCCGCAACAGAGTCCACCGCCGCCCCCGCCTCGGGCAGCCGTCCCACGGCCAGATGCCAGCAGTGCGTCGTGCCCTCCCACATCTCCACCCGGCAGTCGCCGCCCGCGGCGGCCATCCGCGCACCGAACCGCTCCGTGTCGCCCGCCAGCACCTCCGCCCGGCTCGCCTGCAGCAGCACCGGCGGCAGCGCGGCCAGCGCGGCGGCGTCCGCGAACAGCGGCGAGGCGGCGGGCTCCCGGGGGTCGGCGCCCGCCAGATACAGCTCGGCGGAGTGGCGCAGCGAGGACCGGTCGAGCACCGGGTCGGTCGCCGCGCACCGCTCGAACGCCTCGGATTCCAGAGTGAGATCCAGCCAGGGCGACAGCGCCGCCGCCGCGGCGGGCGCGGGCAGCCCGGCCCGCCGCGCCTCCAGCAGCACGGCCAGGGCCAGCCCGCCGCCCGCCGACTCGCCCACGACGGCGATCCGGTCCGCCGGGACGCCGTCGTCCAGGAGCTCCGCGTATCCGGCCAGGCCGTCCTCGACGGCGGCGGGATACGGATGCTCCGGCGCCAACCGGTAGGCGGGCGCCACGACTTCCGCGCCGGTCCGGCGGGCCAGGTACGAGGCGAGCGGGCGGCTCAGCTCCGGCGAACCGGCCCGGTAGCCGCCGCCGTGCAGATGCAGCACCACCGGCCGCCCGCCGCCGTGGTCTCCCGACGGCGTCCGCTCGCCGCCGGATCCGCCCGGCACGAAGCGCAACACCGGCCGTCCGCCCAGTGACTGACGCGACGTCACGAGCGGAGCTCCGCGAGGAGGCCCGTCAACGCGTCGGGGTGCGCGTACAGTTCGGGCGTCGGCGCGACGTACAGCAGGACCGTGGTCACGCCGGGATGCAGGAAGGCGCGGATCCGTTCGCGCAGCGCGGCCGGCTCCCCGTGCAGCCACAGCGCGTCGACCAGCTCCGGGGGAAGCGCGGCGGCCGCCCTATGACGGTCACCGGCCAGATGGGCCGCGTACGACTCCCGCAACGCCTCCCCGCGCCCCAGCCAGGTGTGAAAGGCGTGGTAGGGCTTCTGGTTGAGGATCCAGCCGAGGAACCCCCGGCCCGCGCTCGCGGCGTACGCGGCGTCGGCCGTCGGGCACACGAACAGCTTGACCACGGTCTCCTTGGGGGGCGGCGGGTTCCCGTCCGCGCCGTCGGCGCCGGCCTCGGACCGGCCCGCCGCGATCACCCGGGGCACGTCCTCGGCGGTGAGCAGATTGACGACCGCGCCGTCCCCGTCCCCGTACGCCACCCCCAGCATCCGCGGCCGCAACGCCCCGACCAGCACCTTCGGTGGCCTGGCGGGGGTGAAGCCGAGACTGAACCCGGGCGCCGAGATCGTCTCGTACGCGTCGCCCACCGGCCGCCCGTGCAGCGCGCGCCGCAGGAACCGCACTGTGTCCCGAACCCGGGCCAGGGGCCGGTCGTGCGCGCCGCCGTTGAGCGCCGTGGTGTGCGCCGGCACGGAGGCCCCGACGCCCAGCAGCACCTCGCCCCGGGACAGTTCGGCGAGCGTCGCCGCGGTCTGCGCGAGGATGCCGGGGCCGCGGGTGAAGACCGGCACCACACCCGTGCCGAGCCGGAGCCGGGGCTGCCAGGCGGCCGCCGCGGCGAGCGGCGTGAAGGCGTCGATGCCGCCGCCCTCCCCGGTCCACACATCGGTGTAGCCCAGGTCGGGGAGCGCCTCCACGGTGCGGCGGTGATCCGTCAGGGCTCGGGCGGGCAGGGGCAGGTTGACGCCCCAGCGGACGGCGTTCATGGGGTGCGCACTCCTGTTCGTCGGGAAACTCGGGTGGCGGCGGGCCGGGGCAGCGGCCGCGGCGCGCGGGTCCGGCCGCGCAGCCGCCGCAGCGGCCGTTCGACCAGGTAGTGGCTGAGCGCGGCGCAGCCCGTGGACAGCACCACCGTGACCGGGAAGAGCACCGCGAAGTCGGCGGATCCCGCCCGTTCCCCGGTGATCCGCAGCCAGGCCTCGACCACGACCATGTGCCAGAGGAACAGCCCGTACGAGATCCGCCCGAGCCAGGCGGGCAGCGGACGGGACAGCAGCCGGGCGGGCGTCCCCGGTCCCGGCCGGGCGGGCCCCAGGGCCAGTGGCACCACCAGCGCCACCGCGACCACCAGATAGAGCACGTGCTCCAGCAGCGCCTCGGCCACCGTCGGGTAGCGCAGGGTCGAGCCGGTGAGCGGCGTCGACACCAGCACGTACGCGCCCAACGCCACGCCCCAGCACAGCCACGGCCGACGCGCGACGGCGGGCGGCTCGGCCACCAGGGAGGCGACGACCGCCAGGGCCATGCCGGCCGCGAAGTACCCGGCGTACTCGGGCAGCCAGAGCTGGGCCGGCGGATACGCTCCGGCGGACGGCACATGGGTGAGGACCACCGACAGCAGCGTCACCGCCTCGACACCGGCCAGCACTCCGAGCACGGCCCCCGAGGCGCCCCGGCGCAGCAGCGGGTGGAGGACCGCGGCCAGCAGCGGGAGCACCGCGTAGAAGGACACCTCGGTCGCCAGGCTCCAGGTCTGCGGGAGACCGGCCGGGATCGGGTCGGAGCCGTAGACGTGCAGCAGCAGGAACGTGCGCAGCGCGGGCCACGGCGCGCCGAGGGCGTCCCGTCCGAACCACACCAGCGCGACCAGCGCCACCAGCCAGTAGGCGGGCAGGATGCGCACCGCCCGGTGGCGCAGATACCGGGCGGTGGACGGGCGGGGCGCGCCGTCGCGGGCCGCGTCGGCGAACGGGCGGTACAGCAGCAGCCCGGAGAGCACGAAGAAGACCGGAACCCCCACGGTGAAGCGGGAGAGGACCGGCCCGAGCGGCCCGGCCTCACCGATGCCGAGCCAGCTGGAGGCGACCTGGCCGGTGTAGATGCCCACATGCAGGGCGATCACCAGCAACGCGGCCACGGCACGCAGCCCGTCGAGCGGGAGGGCGCGGGCGCGCCCGGTGTCAGGCACGCCCATCGGTGACCTCCGCGCGAGCGGCGCCGGCCGCCCGCGAAGCACCTGACCCGGGAGCGCCCGACGCGGAAGCACCTGGCTCCGAAGTACCTGGCTCCGAAGCACCCGGCTCCGAAGAGCCTGCCCGCGAGGCGCCCGTCCCTGAAGCGCCCGCCTCCGTGGTGCCGGCCTCCGAAGCGCCCGGTGCGGAATCGCGCGGTGCGGAATCGTCCGACGCGGCGTCGTCCTGCCCGGAGCCGCCCGACGCGGAACCGTCCGGGCCGGGACCGCCGGGTCCGGGCTTCTGCCGCGAGGGGCCCTGCGCCCGCGGTTCCGGGCCGTCGACGGCGGCCGGCCGGAGCCGGCCCACCAGGGGCAGCGCGGTCAGACCGGCCAGCACCGCCAGCCCGCCGCCGACGACCGCGGTCCCGGCGTCCGCGTGCGCGAACGTGCCCGCCGCGGCGACGCCGACGGCCGTGCCCGCGTACAGCGTCGCGCTGTTCCACGAACTGGACGTCGCCCCCAGCTCCGGCCGCGACGACACCAGCAGCGTCTGCACCAGCGTGCCGAAGGCGCCGCTCGCGAAGAACCACACCAGCACCGCCGCGTACGCCAGCGGCGAGGGCGACCCGAGCGCGGCCAGCACCGCGGCCCCGCCCAGCACCAGGCACCACACCGGAATCCACCCCGCGTCGCCCGAGCCGCGCTCCCGCGCCCGGTCCCCGATCCGTCCGGCGACCAGCGATCCCAGCGCGCTGCCGGCCCCGACCAGGACGCCGAGCAGCCCCAACTCGTCGACGGAGAGGCCGAACCGGTCGTGCAGTGCGGAACCGAGGAACGTGTACGCCCCCAGGTTCGCGGCCTGCAGCAGGAAGACCACGATCAGGGTGTGCCGCAGCACCCCGTCCCCCCAGACCGAGAACACGGCCGCGAACCGGAGCGGCTCCGCCCGCGTCCCGCCCTTCGCCCGCCCGCCGATCTGGGCCAGCAGCAGCGGGAGCGACGCCGCGGTGAGCGCGGTGAGCGCCCAGAACGAGGCCCGCCAGCCGCCCCAGCCCGCGAGGAAACTGCCCGCCGGCACGCCCAGCACCTGACCGGCGGAGAAGAGCGCCATGCCGAGCCCCACCGCCCGGCCGCGCACCGGCGCCGGTGCCGTCTCCGCGATGTGGGCCCAGATCGACGGCCCGGCCAGCGCCGCGCCGAGCGCGCCCAGCACCCGGGCCGCGATGAGGACCGGAAGGTTGCCGGCCACCGCGGCCAGGGCGTTGCCCAGCAGGAACAGCAGCGTCCCCGCGAGAATCGTCGGCCGCCGTCCGAACCGGTCGGACACCGCGCCGAGGAACGGCGCGGTCAGGGCGTACACCAGCGTGTACGCGGTGACCGTGCCCGCCGCCGCGGCGACGGAGACGCCGACGGACCCGGCGATGGTCGGCAGCAGCGGCGAGACCAGGAACGTCTCGGTGCCGATCAGGAACAGCAGCAGATAGACACCCGTGTACGTCGCCCACGGCACCCGGGCGGGCGGCGACTGCGCGGGCGACGCCTCGTGGGCGACGGACGGGGTGGTCTCGGGCACGGCATTCCTCTCGCCGGACAGCGTCTGACGAGGCGATCGTCGCCGGGCCGCCGGACGGCAGCCAGATCCCGAATCATGCTGGTACTGGCACACACAGGCTGCGCCGCAGCGCGGCCAGGAACCGCGCGGCGAGGACGGGATGGCCGGCCGGTCCCGGATGCAGCCGGTCCAGACCCTCCGGCTCCAGCAGCAGTCGGGCCTGTTCCGGTCCGAACACGTCCAGCCCGTCGATGTAGTGCAGGTTCGCGTCGCCGTGCTCCCGCAGCAGCCCGACTGCCTCGCGGGTGCGCTCCCGGCAGTCCCGCACGGTCAGCCCCGAGGGCCCGGCCACGGTCTCGCGGTCCGGCGCGACGATCGTCGACATGACGGCGAACGGCGTCTCCGGATGCCGTTCGCGGACGGTGGCCACGAACCCGACCAGCGCCGAGGTGAAGGCGTCCGGACGGTGACTGCCGAGCGCCTGGACGTTGATGCCGACGCACGCGGTGAGGAGCTCGGCCGGCAGGTCGCGCATCAGCCGCGCCGTCATCGGCTGGAGACAGCAGGCCGCGCCGAGCGCGACGGACGTCAGGTCGAGTCCGGCCCGCCGGCTCACCAGGGCCGCCCAGGCGCGGGCCGGTGAACGCGCGCCCCGACCCTGGGATATGGAACTGCCGTAGTGCACCCAGCGGGGGCTCTCGCGGTCGTCGTAGGCGACCTCGGCCCCGGCGTCGAGCACGAGTGCGCGCAGCCGGAACTGGTGGTACGTCGGCAGCCAGAGCTCGACGGCGGCCATCCGGCCGGGCAGGCCCGTGACCAGGAACTCGGCGTCGCTCCCGTCGCACACGAGCTCCACGGTGGTGAGGATCCGCCCGTCGCGCACCACGTCCAGACGCGGCAGCTCCTGCGGCCCGTCGAGCCGCGGCGCGGGGTCCGCGCGATAGCGGCAGCGGAGCTCTCGGCTGTCGGTCCGCAGCGTGACCCGGACCCCGGCGGGCATGGCGGCCCGCCCGATCCCGCCCTCCGGCAGATGCAGCCGCGCCTCGTGGTGCGGAACCCGCCAGGGCGCGACCCAGCCCGGCCCGTGCTGCAACGACACCGCGCCGCGGAACCGCAGCAGCGGATCGTCCCCGGACACGACACGCTTCGCCGGCATCCAACCACCTCCCCGAGTCCGCCCGCCATCCTGGACGGGCGCGGCCGGGGCAACCAGTCGTCGCGGATGCTGTGATCAGGACTCACCGTCAGCGCGCCCGTGCCCATGCCCGTGCCAGGCCTTGTGCCCGTGCCCACGCCCACGCCCGCGTCCGTGCCAGGCCCGCGCCCGTGCCCGTGCTGCGTTCGTGCCGTGCTCGCGTGGCCCGCCGACTTCGGCCCGTTCCCCCGGCTTCGGGCCGACCGGCCGGCCTCAGCCGGTGCGCGCGGGCTTCAGCCCGCCTGTACGGGCGGCGACAGCGGTCGCCCACAGCGCAGATTCCACCGGCCCGACCGCCCGCTGAGCCCGGTCAGCGTCAGCGGGGCGACGTCCAGCCGCCAGAACGACTCGGCGGGCAGCGCGAGCGCCCGTACGATCAGCGCCCGGACCACCGAGGGGTCGACGACCGCCAGCACCCGAACGTCGCCGTCGCCGGCCGGGCCCGTCACGGACTCCAACCAGTCACCGGTCCTGGCACAGAACTCCCGCAGCGACTCGCCGCCGTGCGGGGCCGCCGACGGATCGGTCAGCCACGCGGACACCGCCTCGGGTTCGCTCCCGCTCACCTCCGCCAGCCGCCGCCCGCCCCAGCGCCCCAGGTCCCAGCCCCGCAGGATGTCCACGGCATCGGCGCGCAGTCCCAGGGCACCGGCGGTGCCGGCGCACCGCTCCGACGGCGCGCGCACATACCGGTCGGCCGGCGGGACCGCCGGCGCGGCCGCCCGGGCGGCACGGGCACCCGCCGGGTCGAGCGGGGCGTCACCGTCGAAACGGGCCTCGCGCAAGGCCGCGTTCAGTGCGGGTGAGACCGACATCACGTGAATCGTCATGGCCAGAACAACCCCTCCCAGCTGCGGGTATCCACCGGGCACACCATGGCATGCGGTCCCTCCGGACCCGTCGGGACCATGGCCCTCGGCCGTCGGCAGGCGGTATCGTCCCAGGGACATGACGAAGGTGTGACGGAAGCCGGTGGGAATCCGGCACGGTCGCGCCACTGTGTACCCGTACCCGTACGGGAAGTCAGACCCGGCACCTTCGCCTCGGCACCACGATCGGGACGCGTGTTCCCCCAGGAGGTTCTGCCATGGCACAGACTGCTGCCGCTCCCGCCACCGTCGCACCGGCGATCACCCCCATCTCCCTGAAGGCCATCGCTCCCTGGGCGGTCTTCTTCGGCATCCTCATGCTCGTCCTGCTCTACTTCGTCGGCGCCGAGCAGGGCGCCACCTCGGTCATCTCCGGCGAGGGCGTCCACGAGTGGGTCCACGACGGGCGTCACCTCCTCGGTTTCCCCTGCCACTGACGTACCGCTCGAGCCAGGGGAAGACCTCATGAACTCCATATCCGTCAGAGCCCTCCTCGTCCGGGGCATGCTGGCCGGCCTGATCGCGGGCGTGTTCGCCCTGGCCGTCGCCTACCTCCTCGGCGAGTCCAGGGTCGACGCGGCCATCGCCCTCGAAGAGGCGCACAGCCACGAGCACGGCGGCGAGGAACTCGTCAGCCGCACCCTGCAGTCCACCGCCGGACTCGCCACCGGCGTGCTGGTCTTCGGCGTGGCGATCGGCGGCATCGCCGCCCTCGTCTTCTGCTACGCCCTCGGCCGGATCGGGCGGTTCGGGCCGCGCGCCACCGCCGCGCTGATCGCGGGCGCGGCGCTGCTGACCGTCTACGTCGTCCCGTTCCTGAAATACCCGGCCAACCCGCCGGCCGTCGGCAACCCCGACACCATCGGCCGGCGCACCGGTCTGTTCTTCCTGATGGTCGCCCTCAGCGTGCTGCTGGCCGTCGCCGCTGTCATCCTCGCCCGCCGGCTGGCCCCCCGCCTGGGCAACTGGAACGCGACGGTGGCCGGATCCGCCGCGTACGTGGTCGTGATCGGGCTCGCCTACGCCTTCCTGCCCTCGTTCAACGAGGTCGGCAAGGACTTCCCGGCCACGCTGCTGTGGGAGTTCCGGCTGGCGACCCTCGCCGTGCAGGCCACCCTCTGGGTCGTCTTCGGCCTGGTCTTCGGCCACCTGACGGAACGGCTCCTCGTCCCCGGCGCGAACGCGGTCCGGGCCGGGAGCGGCACCACGGGCCGCGCCGCAGCGGCGGCAGGCTGACCGCCGCGCCGCCGTCCGGCGCCGGAGCCCGCCGGGATCACGCCCGGCGGGCTCCCGCGCGTCGGCGGCGCGGCACCGGAACCGGGGCGGGCCCGCACCGGCGGCCCGCCCCACGACGTGCCCCGTCCAGGTCAGCCGCCGACGCGGCCCGCCTCGGCGTCGAAGTCCCCGGAGAAGGCCGCCGCCATCCGCAGATGGCCGGCCGCCTCCGCGTCCCGCCCCTGGCGTTCCAGCGTGCGCCCGAGCATCAGCCGGGCGTAGGGCTCCACCGGGTCGCGCTCCAGCACCGTGCGCAGCTCCGTCTCGGCCCTGCCGAGCCGGGCCGAGTGGTAGTACGCGCGGGCCAGCAGCAGCCGCGGCGACACCTGCTCCGGCGCCTCCGCCACCAGCCCTTCGAGAATCCGGGCCGCGGTCATGTACTCCTTGGTCTCGAAGAACATCTGCGCACGGTCCCAGCGGTCGGCGGCCGTACCGTACTCGAAATAGGTCTCGTTCATCTGATCTCCTCGTACCCGGACCGTCGGTGGAGCGTCCTGCCGCGCCGGGCCCCACCCGGCCGAGCCGGTCTCTCCGGCGCCTGATCCAACCCGGCATGATGGTTGAATATTCCACTAAGACTTCGGCGTGGGAACCGGCGCCCCCGGGCCCCCACGGGAATAGGTTGGGCGCCATGAGCAATCTCGATCGCCAGGCCACACCCTCCGTCTGCGGAGGGCGGGGCTTCGTCGTCGCCGAGCCGGTACGGGAGCTTCTCGCTCCCCGCCGCGTGCAGCTGGGGGAGTCCACCGAGGTGCGCAGGCTGCTGCCCAACCTGGGCCGCCGCATGGTGGGCGCGTGGGCCTTCGTCGATCACTACGGTCCCGACGACATCGCGGACGCACCCGGGATGCAGGTGCCGCCCCACCCGCACATGGGGCTGCAGACGGTCAGCTGGCTGCACGACGGAGAGGTCCTGCACCGGGACAGCCTCGGCAGCCTCCAGACGATCCGCCCCCGCGAGCTGGGGCTGATGACCTCGGGCCGGGCGATCAGCCACTCGGAGGAGAGCCCGAAGCCCCACGCGAGATTTCTGCACGGCGCCCAGCTCTGGGTCGCCCTCCCGGACGCCCACCGCCACGTCGAGCCGCACTTCCAGCACCACACCGAGCTGCCCACCGTCACCGCCCCCGGCCTGGAGGCCACGCTGATCCTGGGCGAACTCGACGGCGCCGTCTCGCCCGGCACCGCGTACACCCCGATCGTGGGCGCCGACCTCTCCCTCTCCGCCGGCGCCGACGTACGCCTTCCGCTCGAACCGGACTTCGAGTACGCGGTACTGGCGATGTCCGGCCGGACGGAGGTCGACGGGGTGCCCGTGCTGCCCGGCTCGATGCTCTACCTCGGCTGCGGCCGCCGTGAACTCCCCGTCCGCGCGGACGGCGACGCGGGCCTCATGCTCCTCGGCGGCGAGCCGTTCGAGGAGGAGCTCATCATGTGGTGGAACTTCATCGGCCGCTCGCAGGAGGAGATCGAGGCGGCCCGGAAGGACTGGATGGAGGGCTCCCGCTTCGGCGAGGTGCACGGCTACGCAGGCGACCGCCTGCCCGCCCCCCGACTTCCCCCGGTGGCCCTGAAGCCGCGAGGCCGGGTGCGCTGACCCGGCGCCGCGCGCCCGCCGGGACGTCTTGAGGCGCCGCCCGTACCGAGCCCCTTCGTCGAGACGGCGAAGGGGCTCCGGCGTGCCCGAGGCGGCCGTCTACCCGTGCGGCCGGCGTCCGCGCGCGCCGCTGCCCCCGACCGGGTCCGGTCGGACGCGCGCCGACTTCACGGTCCCGGCTTGACCCTCACGCCGCGTGAGGCTGAAAGGTGGGGCACATGAGCGACTACTACAACGCGTTCGAGATGAGCCCCGTGCCCGCTCCCGGCCCGGAAGCGGTTCCGCCGGAGCCGTTCCACGGCATCTATGGAATGCCCGCGTTCGTGACGATCCCCACGAGCGATCTGGCGGCGTCGGTGGATTTCTGGGTTCGTGGGCTCGGGTTCTTCGAGCTGTTCAGCATCCCCGGCAGGCTTGTGCATCTGCGCCGGTGGGCGTTCCAGGACGTACTCCTCGTCGCGGAGGGGAGCGTCCCGGAGCAGGCGCCGGCGATGAGCGTCGGCTTCGCGTGCGTGCTCAGCCAGGTTGATTCCCTGGTCGAGGCGTGCCGCGCGTTGCGCCCGGACTCGGTCGACGGTCCACGGGACACGCCCTGGAACACCCGCGATGTCGTGGTGATCACCCCCGAGAACGCACGGATCGTCCTCACCGCGGCGAAGCCCTTCGATCCGGACAGTCAGGAGGCGCGGAACCTCGAAGCCATCGGGATCACCCCACCGGGCGACGGTCGCGGGGACAATGGGGAACATGCCTGATACCACCGACGCCGACGGCCTGACCGTCGGTCAGGTCTCGGCGCGTCTGGGCGTGACGGTCCGCGCGCTGCACCACTGGGACGAAATCGGTCTGGCGCGGCCTTCGTTGCGCACGGCTGCCGGATACCGGCTCTACACCGCCGGTGATCTGGAACGCCTGCATCGCGTCGTCGTCTACCGCGAGACCGGTCTCGGCCTGGACGGGATCCGGGCCGTCCTGGACGACCCGGCCGCGGACGTGCCCGGCGCATTGCGCGCGCAGCGCACCCAGGTCGCCGAACGGATCGACCGCCTCCAGCGGCTCGGCGCCGGACTGGACCGGATGATCGACGCCCACGAGCGCGGCCTGCTGCTGACCGTCGAGCAGCAGGCCGCGGTCTTCGGCCCCCGGTGGGACCCGGACTGGCCCGCCCGAGCCCGTCAGCGCTACGGGGACACGACGCAATGGCGGCAGTACGCCGAGCGCTCGGCCTCGCGCGGTCCGGAGGAATGGCGGGCCGTCGCCGACGCCGTCGCGGGCCTCGACCGCGCCCTCGGGGACGCGATGGACGCCGGCGTCACGCCGGGCAGCCCGGAGGCGAATCGACTCGCCGAGCGGCACCGCGAGGTCTTCGCCGCGTACTTTCCCCTCACCCGGGAGATGCAGGTCTGTCTCGGCCGCAGGTACGAGACCGATCCGGGATTCGCCGCCCACTACGACGGCATCCGCACCGGCCTCGCCACGTGGTTCCGCCGACTCATCGACGCCGACGCGCGCGCCCACGGCATCGACCCCGACACCGCGACCTGGCAGTAGCGCGGGTCCGAAAGCCCGCACCCGCGGGGGCGTCGGACGCCTTCACGAACGCGCCCCCTAAGGGCTGTCCCGTAATCCGTGGTGGATCAGCGTGCGGCGTCAGATGTGGTGCATCGCAAGGCGGAGGGGCGCCCGCATACTGGACGTATGGGCGTTCCGACAACGCCGCGAGGCGCCGCAGCTGTCGTCGCACGCCCGCCAGGGATTACGGGACAGCCCTTAGCCGGCCGGTCGGGCCCGTCCGCGCTCACACGGCGCTCACGACCACGGTGTGGCCGGGGCGCGAGCACCGCGCGTCGGTGAGGCGGAGCCGTCCGCCTCACCGCCGGACGCTGTCGCTCAGGGCGACCCACGTGGGGATGAGGAGCAGCGCGAAGGCCGCGGTCCAGGCCGTGATCGTCGACGCGATCCCCAGTGTGTCGAGCGGCTGGACCAGCTCGCACGCGGGATGGTCGAGGCCCCAGCGCAGGCAGGCGAAGTGGTCGCGCGCGGTGAACGCGGCCAGGGGAAGCGGCAGCCCGGCTCCGACCACGGCGAGGACTCCGTGGAACGCGCGCAGTTCACGGTGCGCGGTGCGCCGCGCGACGAGAAAGCCGGCGGCGAGTTGCAGCAGCATCGCGACGGGCACGAAGTAGAGGGTCACCACCGAGCCGACGAGCTCGATCGGCCACGGGAATACCAGGGCGCCGAGCGCGTGCACCTGCCACAGCCCGAACCCCGCGACGGCGCCGATCACGACACCCTCCAGCAGCGCCCGCCCCGGACGCAGACGCGGTGGGGCGAGGAGCGCGGCGGAGGTCTCGGCCGACGGCGTCCACAGCAGGAACCGTTCGGGGCCGGCGGTGGACCCGACGCCGCGCACGCGTCCCAGGACCCGCGCCGCGAGCCGCGCGGCGAGTGGGAATCCGACGGTGACCACGATCACGGCGAGGACCACCGGCGGCGGTACGAGCACCGCTGCCAGGGAGAACACCAGGCCCAGGTAGTCCAACGGCGTCGGCAGCAGGCTCAACAGGCGTGGCAGGGGCAGCAGTTCGAAGCCGGGCGTCCCGGCGGCATGGACCTGCCCGAGCCAGAGGCTCAGCAGCACCACACCGGTCGCGCAGCCGATCACCAACGGCACGAGCGGACGCCGCGCGCCCAGCACGACCGGCGCCCACACCCGGGCGGTCACCGCGTTCCACCGGACGAATCCGTAGCCGACGGCTCCGAGGAGGAGCCACCACGACAGGACCACCGTGAGGGGGCCGGCGACGCCCATGGAGAAGGCCGTCTGCTGCCGCTCGTCCCCGAACGTGCCGATGAAGAGGCCGCAGCCCATGGCGAGCCCCACGCGGTGGGCGCCCGTCCACCTGGCGTGGTCCAGGTGCGCGGCCAGGGTCACCCGCCAGATGCCGACGGCCACGCCGCCGCCCAGCAGCACGGCGGGGACGAGCGCGTTCAGCGTGCCGGAGGGATCGGCCGGCCTGATGGTCGCCCCGGTCCACGCCGCCACCTGCCCGTAGACGAGGGAGCAGGTCAGGGCCAACCCGAAGACCTCCCAGGGCGAGAACCCGAACAGGAGCCTCGTGTCGTTCAGGGCGGCCACCCGCCGGGCGGCGGAGGGGTGCGTGCGCCGGAACAGCCGTCGGCGGCGCGGGCCGGCCTGCTCGATGCCGTGCTGCGCGGCCAGCAGGCGCCGCAGGGAATGGGCGCCGCGCGTCCACACGGCGACCCGGGCGTCCGCGTACAGTTCGCGGCTGCGCAGGACGGCGCTGCCGGCGTGGGCGACCGTGACCGCCAGGGCGCACTCCGCGGTGACGTGCAGCAGCTGGTAGATCAGGTGCGTGGGCGCCAGCTCCCAGCTGATCAGCAGGGAGAAGGGCGCCGTGACGGCGATCGGCAGGGCGAGCGCGAAGACGAACAGCCGGGAGCAGATGAGGGTGAGGAAGGCGGTGTCGACATCGCGGTTGCGCAGATGGGCCAGCTCGTGCAGGACGATCGCGCGGAAGGCTTCGGGATCCCGGCTGTGCAGTCGCAGCAGTCCGTTCCCGAGCATCACATGGCGTCGGCCGACGCGCCCGAACGCGAGTCCGGCGGGGCCCGGTTCGTTGCTGTCGACGACGAAACGCACCCGGCACCGTAGTTCGGCGAACGCCACCAGTTCCGTGAGCGTGCGCTGGATGTCCGGGGGCGCGCAGGCCCGCAGCGGCCGCAGCCGGCGTCGGCGGATGCGGTAGACGGGCAGCAGCCAGTAGACGACACCGACGGAGAGCCACAGGGCCGCGAGGGCGACCAGCTGCGCGGTGTTGCCGCTGCCGAGGTCCGGCAGCGCGCAGCGGCGGGCGAACTCCGCGGGGTCGTCGGCCGTCAGGGCGAAGTTCGCGGACGCGCATGCGATGGACTGCCTGAGGGATGCGATGTCGCCACCGAGCCCGAAGTACCGCGCCGCGTCGGCCGCCCCGCCGATGGTCGCCGCCATCGCCACCGATGTGCTCAGAATGAGCAACGCGAACCGCAGGGAAGTTCCGGACGGTAATCGGAACGGGTGCTGCACCCCCACCGGGCGGCCGCTCGCCGAGCCGCCCCGGAGTTCGCCCGGATCCTCCCTCACGAGGGATCGGATTCCCCGGTCCGGCCGTCCCGCCCGTCGCCGTCCGAAGCGTCCTCGGCCCCCGCGCCCACGACCCCGCCCACGATGGCGTCGGCCAGGAGCCGCGCCTGGCCGGGCGGCAGACCCAACGTCACGCCCCGTTGGTAGGCGATGCGCCGCAGGACCTCCAGGTCCGCGGGTCCGAGCGTCTGCCCGTCGGCCGGCGCCACGGGCCGTACGGCGCCCGGTGTCGCGAACGGATTGCTCGAATCGTCGTCCGCCCCGCCGGCCGGAGCGTCGTCCGCCCGCGCCCGGCGCCTTCGCCGCCAACCCCGTCTGCGACCGTCGCGCATGACGTCCGTGGCGATGCTGCTGGCGACAGTCGCCGCGACCGGCAGCGCGAACGCCGTCAGCGTGGTGACGGCGATGGCGTCGATGCCGATGCCCAACGGCTCGGACCGCGCCTTCCGGGCCACCCGGGCCGGATCCTCGAAGTACGCGTGCGCCGACCCCTCGAAGAACGCCAGTTCCTCCGGGGCCAGCCGGCGTACCGCCTCCCGGGCCAGCCTCCGCGCTCGTTCCGTCTCGCTTTCCCCCGACGCGCTCATCGGTCGGCCCCCGTCCCCCGATCACCAGACCTGTCAGCCGGAGTATCACCCCAACTCATGTCGCACACAAGGCATTTCAGAGACGCCAGGACTATGGCCGCGCTTCGCGGCCGCCGTGCGCGATGGGGTTGGTCCGCGTTCGGTCCGCCCCCACTTGCCGCTCCGGCGCCCGGAAGCCGCCGATCTCCCGCTTGAGCAGCTCGGCCAGCCGCAACGACGTACGGTCCTCGAACATCGGGCCGATGAGCTGCACGCCCACCGGCAGACCCTCGGGGGACCGGCCCGCCGGCACGGCGGTGGCGGGCAGGCCGGGCATGGTGGCCAGACCGGCCCAGACGAGCTGGTCGAAGTACGGGTACGCGACGCCGTCGATGTCGATGCGGCGTTCCCTCGGATCGGGGGTGTGGTCGTGCGGGAACGCCGGAGTGGGGGTGATGGGACACACCACGGCGTCGAACTCGGCGAAGAGCCGTCGCCAGCCGTGGCGGTGGAGTTCGCGGCGGCCGTTCGCCTCGATCCAGTCGCGGTGGCTGAGCACCATGCCGCGCAGCCGCGCCGCGTCGAGGCTCCGGTCGTCCGCGCTCAGTCCGGCGGCCCGTGCCCGGAGTCGTTCGTGCGATTCGACGGGAAAATGCGCGACGGAGCTGGAGAACAACAACTGCGTGTAAAGCACCGCGGCTTCGGCCGGATCGGGCAGCAGCGGGCTGTACCGCTCGACGCGGGCGCCGCCGTCGACAAGCGCGTCCGCCACCCGGCTCACGCCCGCCCGCACGGCGGAGCCGGTCGGAATGAGCGGATGTTCGTCGAGGACCAGGACCGTGAAGTCGCGGAGTCGCTCACGGCGCGCGGGCGGCAGCGTCACGTCGTACGCCACGCCGAGCGTCAGCGGGTCCGGTCCGGCCATCACGTCGAGCAGGAGCGCGAGGTCGCGGGCGGTGCGGGCCATCGGGCCGACGACGGCGAGGTCGAGGTCGGCCGGCAACGCCGGTGCGGTCGGCGGGACCATGCCGCGGGCCGCCGCCAGCCCGAGCGTCGGCTTGTGCGCGTAGACACCGCAGAAATGCGCGGGGGTGCGCAGCGAGCCGGCGATGTCGGAGCCGATGGACAGCGCGCCGAGGATCACGGCCGTTCACCCGACCGCCGGCGAAGGCGACGCGTGCGGCGGGCCCCCGCGCTCGGCAGGCTCCCGGCAGCCGCCGCGGAGACGGTGGGCGGCCCGTCGGGGAACCGGATGTTCACCTCCCGCTCATTGACGCCGGTCGGCCGGCACTGCTGTAGTCCTCTCGCTCACGAAAGGCATCGGTGCGTGACCCCGAACAAAGGAGGCTGGGCTCAGATGAAGCCGGGCAGGATTTCAGCGACCGCGGCGATCGCGATCGCGCTGGCCATCGGAAGTGCGGCGTCTCCAGCGACGGCCTCGGCCTCGAACTGGACGCGCACGGCGGACTACTACCGGTGGACCGGGTTCAACGCGTTGGAGCGCGGGCAGGGCGTGGCCACGGACGGGACGTACTTCTACTACGCCGGGCCCGGCGGGATGGTGAAGGCCACCGTCGCGAACGACTCGGAGGTCGCGTCGTCCATGTTCCCGATCCCGCCGTTACTGAGCGGGACCTACGGCGGCGATCACATCGGGGACGTGGAATACCACGACGGCTACGTGATCGCGCCGATCGAGGACGGCCGCAACGGCTACCAGCATCCGCTGCTGGCCCTGTACAACGCGAGCGACCTGAGCTACACGGGCCGCTATGTGCAACTGCCGCTCGCGCAGATGCCCGGCGGGGTGCCGTGGGTCGCGGTGGACGCCGCCGCCGGGCTGGTCTACACCGCGCCCTGGACCCAGGACGCCGCGCAGGGTACGAACAAGCTGGTCGCCTACAGCCTGAACGATCTGCTGACCCTCCCGGCCGGCTCCACGCTCCCGGTGGTGAAGACGGTGACGCTGTCGCAGCCCCTGAGCAGGATCCAGGGCGCCGCGATGTGGCAGGGCAGGCTCTACGCGTCCGTGGACGACTCGGCCAAGTCGGTCTACTCCGTCGACACGGTCTCCGGCGAGGTCTCCTACGCCTTCCATCAGGACGTCGAGTCCGGCGACGAGGTGCAGGGGATAGCCGCCTGGGACTTCGGTCCTTCGGGAGGGCAACTGCACATCGTGCATGTGGGCTCGGGCCTGAAGTCGATCTTCCTCTACCTCCAGCACTACTCCCGGACCGACTGACCCGCCGGGGCGGCGGGGACTCGCGGACGAACGACTGGCGTGCCGACGGCCGGCCCGGCGCGGCACGCCAGTGCGCCCGTGGAGACCGATATCCGTGGAGACCGACGCCCGTGGAGACCGACGCCCGGGGCCGGCGCACGCAGGGCGAGGGGTGTGCGAACTCACTCCCAACTGTTCATCCCGGCAAGGGTTTCCGGCCCTCGGCGGCGGGGGAGAGTGCCTGCCGGTCGCCCGCAGGAGCCGAGGGAGAACTTCATCATGGTCATCACGCACGTGTCCCTTGCCCACATGCTTGGAACGTTTCCCGGTCACGGGGAATCCCGAGCCGGAGCCGGAGCCGGAGCCGGAGCCGGAGCCGGAGCCGGAGCCGAAGCCGGAGGCCGGGGCGGGGCCCACGCCCCGACGCGTCGGACCCCGGCCCGGCGGGCAGAGGGTCCGGGGTCCGCTCCCGACTCCCGGTCTCGCGCCGGGCGTGCGTTATGACCGATCGCCTGGGCTTCAGCCTCACTCAGTTACGGTACTTCGTCGTGTCCGCCGAACTCGGCAACATATCGGAGGCGGCCGAGAAGTTGTGCGCGTCGCAGTCGACGGTCTCGTCCGCCGTGATGAGGCTGGAACGCCAGCTCGGCGTGCAGTTGTTGCTCCGTCACCATGCCCGTGGTGTCACCCTCACGCCGAGCGGCCGCCACCTGCTGCGCGAGGCACGCGCGTTGTTGGGGCAGGCCGGGAAGCTCAAGGCGCAGGGCGACGCCCTGGCGAGCGACACCACCGGTCAGCTCGACGTCGGGTTCTTCTTCCCCATCGCCCCGTTTCTGCTGCCACTGGTTCACCGGATGACCCGGGAACGGCATGCCGGGTTGCAGCTGAACGTCCATGAGGCGCCCGCCGACCGGCTACTGCGGTTCCTGCAGGACGGGCGGTGCGAACTGGCCGTGACCTATGACTTCCTCGCGGGTGATTCCAGGTTCCGCCCGCTGGTGGACCTGCCGGTTCACGCCCTGCTGGCCGACGGGGACCCGCTGGGAGCGGCCGGTCCGATCGCGGGAGCCGGTCCGGTCGGGCTGGACGAACTGGCCGCCCGACCGCTCGTCACCTTGAACGCCCCGGCCGTCCTCCGCCATGTCGAGCGGATCTTCTCCGCCGCCGGCGTCCGCATGCCCCAGGTGATCGCGGTGGCGGGCGTGGAGACGATGCGCGGGCTGGTGGCCGCCGGCGCCGGGTTCGCATTGATGTATCAACGTGCCTCGCACATGACGACTTTGGACGGGGGGAGGGTCCGGGCGGTCGAGATCGCCGGAGATCCCCCCTCGCTGTCCCTCGGAGTGGCGATGATGCCCGATCTGACCCTGAGCGGTCGCGGCAGAGCCTTCGTGGAGGTTCTCCGATCGGCGGTGGCGATCAGCTACGGCGTGAAGGCGCTCGCCTGACGCGAGGGTCCCGGACGTCCCGGACGCCCCGGACGCGGTGGGCGCCCCGGCCCCACGCGTCCGGCCCGCGCGTTGCCCGGCCCCTGCGCGGCTCGGCCCCGGCCCGGTAGCCGCCCTGACGCGGCAGGGGGCCGACGCGATCCGCACGGCGTCGGCCCCCTGCCGGGCAGCTCCTGTCAGGGCGCGGCCGGGCCGGGGCGGCGTACGTCGCGGCGGTCCGGACCGCGAAGCCCGCCCGTCGGGCCCGGGATCAGACCAGACTGCCGAGCACGACCGGGTCGTAGGGGACGGTCCGGTCGAGTTCACCGCTCAGCGCCTTCACCGCCCAGTCCGGGTTGGCCAGCAGCGTCCGGCCCACCGCGACGAGGTCGAACTCGTCGCGCCCCAGGCGGGCCAGCAGCTCCTCGATGCCGGTGAGGCCGGCCGGCCGGGTGTAGCCCTGGGCGAACTCGCCCTCGCCGTACTGCCGGTCCAGGCCCACCGAGCCGACCGTCACCGCGGCCCTGCCGGTGAGCCTGCGCACCCAGCCGGCGAGATTGAGAGCGCTGCCGTCGAACTCGGGCAGCCAGTAGCGACGGGTGGAGGCGTGGAACGCGTCGACACCGGCGTCGGCCAGCGGGGCCAGCATCCTCTCCAGCTCGTCCGGGCTCTCCGCGATGCGGGCCTGGTACTGGTTGACCTTCCACTGGGAGAGCCGGAAGAAGACCGGGAATCCCGGACTGACGGCCGCGCGGATGGCCTGCACGATCTCCGCGGCGAAACGGGCGCGGGACGCCGGGTCGCCCCCGTAGCGGTCGGTGCGCCGATTGGTGGCGCTCCACAGGAAGTCGTCGATCAGATAGCCATGGGCGCCGTGCAGTTCGACGCCGTCGAACCCGAGCCGCTCCGCGGCCGCGGCCGCCTTCGTGAAGGCGGACACCGCGGCGTCGATGTCCTGCTGGGTCATGGCCCTCCCGGCCGGGGCGCCGTCCAGCCCGAGACCGGACGGGCCCTCCGCGGGCGGTTCGGTCCCGTCCCGTACGACGCCGGTGTGCCACAGCTGCGGAATGATCCGGCCCCCGGCCCGGTGCACCCGCTGCGCCACCCGGGCCCAGCCGGCGAGGGCCCGCTCGCCGTAGAAGTGCGGGACGTTCTCGTACGCGCCGGCGGCGGGGCGGTCGACATAGGTGCCCTCGGTGATGATCAGCCCGACCTGGTTGGCCGCCCGGCGGGCGTAGTACTCCGCCACGTCCCGACCCGGCACACCGCCGGGGGACTGCATTCTGGTCATCGGGGCCATCACGATCCGGTTGGCGACCGTCATGTCGCCCACGACGAAGGGATCGCTCAGGCTGGCCATTTTTCCTCCCGAGTTGTCGGCACCAGGTGCGCGGACATTCCGTGCGCGTGCGCATCCCGTCCCGGCGAAGTCTTCCGGGCGGTGGCGAAAACCGTTGTGACCGCACGTCGACGGCACATGATTATCGGCTCCGGCGGATCGTGACGTCCAGGCGGCCCCGACGCCGCGGATACGCCGACGGCTCATTTCTTTCCCATGGCGGATCGACTCCTTCCCGCGGCGGATCGGCGCGGATCCCTTTCACGGCCTGCCGTCACGTCGCGGGTCCGGGGACCGCGCCGCAGGGCCGACGGCGGCCCGGCCGATGTCCTGATCGCAAGTCACGTCACGCCCGTCGGCCCCCGACCGTACGGCTTCGCCGCCCCGGCGCGCGGAAACGGGCGGGCCGGCGGTGAACGCGCCCTGGGTCATTCAAGAGGAAAAGCCATCGCGTCGTGAATTGCCGATGCATCGCATGATGCGATCCAGCGCATCGGCATTATCGTCTTGACCGCCCGAATGGGATCGTCGATAGTGGAGCCGATGATTCTGCGTCACCATGATCGACTTGATTGAGAACTCTCATTTCCGATCGTCCCCCGAGAATTCATAACTGTTGCCGATTCATGTCGCGGACAGGGTTTCCGGGGAAAACGAGGGGGTGGCACCAAGAGTGAGCCGAAGTCGTTCCACCGCACATAATTCCGGCGAGCTGGAAGGCAAGCGGGCCGTGGTCACCGGCGGCAGCCGGGGCATCGGCGCCGCGATCGCGCAGAAGCTGCTCGACGCCGGCGCCACCGTCGTCACCTCGGCCCGCAGCCCGACCGAGCACACGCCGTCGGCGGCCAAGTTCGTGAGCGCCGACCTCAGCACCCCCGACGGGGTGCGCGAGTTCGCGGACGCCGCGCTGGAGACGCTCGGCGGAGTGGACATCATCGTCAACAACGCGGGCGGATGCCGGGCCCTGCAGAGCGCGCTGGACATCGAGAACGACTGGCAGTACACGGTGGACATCAACTTCCTCGCCGCCGTCCGGCTCAATCGCGCCCTCGTGCCGGCCATGCGCGAGAGCGGAGGCGGGGTCATCCTGCACGTCTCCTCCATCGCCACCATCGCCTCCTACCCGATGATCCTGCACTACGCCGCCGCCAAGTCCGCGCTGGAGACGTACAACAAGGGGCTCGCGGCGGAGCTGGCGCCGCAGGGCATCCGCGTCGTCGCCGTCTCTCTGGGCAACGTGGCGACGCCGGGGGCGGACGAGGCACGCGAGCAGATCGTCGACTACCTGGGCGTCGATTCGGTGTCGTGGGCCGACGAGATCCCGCTCGGGCGCATCGGCGAGTCGCACGACATCGCCGAGGCGGTCGGCTTTCTGATCTCCGACCGCGCCGCGTGGATCACCGGCAGCACCCTCGTCATCGACGGCGGGCGGACCGCCGCCATGTGACCGGTCGCGTGCCGCGACCGCCGAGACGCGCCGGCCGACCACGAAGAACACGAACCGCGCCCGATCCGTGACCGGTTGCCCACGGGCGATCGCTTGCCAGGACTGGAAGGACTCACACGATGACCACGACAGGGGACGGTGCGCGGGCCTATCCGTTCGGTCCGGTCGAACGGCTCGACGTGGACCCGCGACTGGCCGAGATATGCGGCGAAGAACCGGTGGTCCGTGTGAGCCTGCCCTTCGGCGGCGACGCCTGGCTGGTCACACGGCACGCGGACGTGAAGACGGTGCTGGCCGACCCCCGGTTCAGCCGTGCCGCAGCCGTGGGCGACGACGTGCCCCGCACGGTCTCCGCCGGACTGCCCAGCACCTCCATGCTGAGCATGGACCCGCCGGATCACAGCCGACTGCGGCGCCGGGTCGCCAACGCGTTCACCGTACGCCGCGTCGAAGCGCTGCGGCCGTACATCCAGCGGGTCGTGAACGGCCTGCTCGACACCATGATCGCCGCCGGGCCGCCCGCCGACCTGACCAAGGCGCTGACCTGGCCGCTGCCGATCACCGTGATCTGCGAACTGCTCGGCGTCCCCGTCGCGGACCGCGACCGCTTCAACGTCTGGGTGGACGGCCTGCTGATGCTCTCCGACCCGGAGCAGTCCGCGCGGGCCCGGGAACACCTCAACGACTATCTCGGCGGCCTGGTCGCGCTCCGCCGCGCCGAGCCCACCGCCGACCTGCTCGGCGAGCTGGTCGCCGCGCAGGCCGAGGAGGAGGACCCGCTCCACGACGAGGAACTGGTCAGCCTCGGCGTCAGCCTGCTCTCCGCGGGCCAGGAGGCCACCGCCAACCAGATCGGCAACTTCGTCTACACCCTGCTGACCCACCCCGGCCTGTGGCGGGAACTCGTCGCGGACCCCGGCCTGATACCGGACGCGGTCGAGGAACTCTCCCGGATCGTCCCGATCAGCGCCACCGCCGGTTTCACCCGCATCGCCACCGAGGACGTGGAACTGGGCGGGCAGACCGTTCGCGCCGGTGACGCGGTGGTCGCCGAACTGGGCATGGCCAACCGGGACCCCTCGGTGTTCGACCGCCCCGAGGAGATCGACTTCCACCGGGGCAGCGTCCCGCACGTCACCTTCGGGCACGGCGTGCACCACTGCCTCGGCGCGCAACTGGCCAGGACCGAGCTGCGCGTCGTGCTCGAATCACTGGTCTCCCGCCTCCCCGGTCTGCACCTCGCGATACCGGCCGAGCAGGTTCCCTGGCGGACCGAGCGCCTGATCCGCGGCGCGGAGACGCTGCCGGTCGGCTGGTGAGGCCCTCACCCACCGGAACGCCGGCCCGAAGGGGCGTCGCCCGGCGGCGGGCGCGGAGCGCCACGGCCCGCGGCGATCGCCGGAACGAACGACCCGTCGGCACCACTCGACGCTACGGAAGGGCTGGTCATGGCCGAACCGCTGGAGGCGATCACCGCCGCGGCGCAGGACCCGGACAAGGGCCTCGCCGAGGTCCTGGCGATCATCATGGAGGGCTACGGGGACCGCCCGGCCCTCGCCGAACGCGCCAGGGACCCCGAGACGGCGGGC
Organism: Streptomyces tyrfis; assembly: GCF_037034285.1. Taxonomy (NCBI): domain Bacteria; kingdom Bacillati; phylum Actinomycetota; class Actinomycetes; order Kitasatosporales; family Streptomycetaceae; genus Streptomyces; species Streptomyces tyrfis. The sequence goes on from NZ_JBAGJZ010000026.1 coordinate 90,648, forward strand.
CTGCTCCCGCGGTTCGACGCCCTCAGCTACCGCGAGCTGTGGGCACGCGTCCGCGCGGTCGCCGGCACGTGGCACCACGACCCGCGGTATCCGCTGGGCGCGGGCGACCGGCTCTGCACCCTGGGCTTCACCAGCACCGACTACGCCACGCTCGACCTCGCGTGCATCCACGCGGGCGTCGTGGCCGTGCCCCTGCAGTCCAACGCGCCGCTGTCCCAACTGGGCCCGATCATCGAGGAGACCGAGCCGCGCGTCCTCGCGACCAGCGCCGAGCGGCTGGGCATCGCCGTCGAGGCCGTGCTCGGGGCCGCCTCCGTCGAGCGCCTGATCGTGTTCGACCACCGCCCCGAAGTCCCGTCCCACCGGGACGCCTTCGAGGCCGCCCGGCGGCGTCTGGCCGCAGCCGGCCGCCCGGTGGCCGTCGACACGCTGGCCGAGCTGATCGAGCGAGGAACGAAGCTGCCGCCCGCCCCTCTCTTCACCGCCGACGCGGACGACGACCCGCTGGCCCTGCTCATCTACACCTCCGGCAGCACCGGGACCCCCAAGGGGGCCATGTACACCCAGCGGCTGGTCGGCACCGCGTGGTACGGATTCAGCTACGGCGCGTCGGACGTGGTCCCGGTGAGCGTCCTCTACATGCCCCAGAGCCATCTCGCCGGGCGCTACGCGCTGATGGGCTCGCTCGTCCGGGGCGGCGTCGGCTGCTTCACCGCGAAGAGCGATCTGTCCACCCTCTTCGAGGACATCGCACTGGCCCGCCCCACCGAACTCACCATGGTGCCGCGGCTGTGCGACATGCTCTTCCAGCGGTACCGCAGCGAACTCGACCGGCGCGCCGGCGAGCCCGGCGACGTCGAGAAGGCGGTCCTGACGGACCTGCGGGAGAACTTCCTGGGCGGGCGCGTCACCAAGGCCTTCTGCGGGACCGCCCCCCTGTCCGCCGAGGTGGCGGCCTTCGTCGAATCCTGCCTCGGCTTCCACCTGTACACCGGCTACGGCTCCACGGAAGCCGGCGGGGTGCTGCTGGACACGGTGGTGCAGCGGCCACCGGTGATCGACTACAAGCTCGCCGACGTGCCCGAACTGGGCTACTTCCGGACGGACCTGCCCTACCCGCGCGGGGAGCTGCTGCTCAGGACGGAATCCATCTTCCCCGGGTACTACAAGCGCCCCGAGGCCACCGCAGCGGTCTTCGACGAGGACGGCTACTACCGCACCGGCGACATCATGGCCGAGCTCGGACCCGACCGGCTGGTCCACGTCGACCGCACCAAGGACACCCTGAAGCTGTCCCAGGGCGAGTTCGTGGCCGTCTCCCGGCTGGAGACCGTCTTCGTCGGCAGCCCCCTCGTCCAGCAGATCTTCGTGTACGGCAACAGCGAGCGCGCCCATCTGCTCGCCGTGGTGGTGCCGACCCCGGACACCCTGGCCAGGAGCGGCGGGGACGCCGCGTCCCTCAAGGCCCTGATCAGCGAGTCGCTCCAGCGGACCGCGAAGGAGGCCGAACTCCACTCCTACGAGATCCCGCGCGACTTCCTCATCGAGACCGAACCCTTCAGCGCCGAGAACGGCCTGCTCGCCGAGAGCCACAAAATGCTGCGCCCCAGACTCAGGGAACGGTACGGCGAAGCCCTCGAACAGCTCTACGCGCGCCTCGCCGACGGGCAGACCGGGCGACTGCGCGCGCTGCGCCGGGCCGGTCCGGAGCGGCCGGTGCCGGAGACGGTCGGCCGGGCCGCCCAGGCACTGCTGGGCTGCTCGGACGCCGAGCTGAGCATGGCGGCGCACTTCACCGACCTGGGCGGGGACTCGCTGTCCGCGCTGTCCTTCTCCCAGCTCATGCGGGAGGTCTTCCACGTCGAGGTCCCGGTCGGGGTGATCATCAGCCCCGCCAACGACCTCGCGCGGGTGGCGAGTTACATCGAGGCGGAGCGCGCGTCCGGCGCCGAGCGGCCCACGTTCGCCTCCGTGCACGGCGAGAACGCCTCCGAGGTCCGGGCCGGAGACCTCACCCTGGACGCGTTCCTCGACGCGCCGACGCTCGCCGCCGCCCCGGCGCTGCCCCGCCCCGACGGCGCGGCGCGGACCGTCCTGCTGACCGGGGCCAACGGCTACCTCGGCCGGTTCCTGTGCCTGGAATGGCTGGAGCGGCTGGCGCCCGCCGGCGGCAGACTGATCTGCGTCGTCCGCGGAAGCGACGCGGCCGCGGCGGCGGAGCGCCTGGAGAGCGCCTTCGACAGCGGCGACGCCGAACTGCTCCGGCGCTACCGGAAGCTGTCCGACGGCGCCCTGGAGGTCCTGGCGGGCGACGTCGGCGAGCCGCGCCTGGGCCTGGACGAGGCCACCTGGGACCGGCTGGCCGGCGCCGTGGACCGGATCGTCCACCCGGCCGCCCTGGTCAACCACGTACTGCCCTACGAGCAGTTGTTCGGCCCCAACGTCGTCGGCACGGCCGAACTGATCCGGCTCGCGCTCACCGTGCGGATCAAGCCCTTCGCCTATGTGTCCACCGTCGCCGTGCGGTCCGGGGCCGGGCCCCTCGACGAGGACGCCGACATCCGCCGCACCGGCCCGGTGCGGGTCCTCGACGGGAGCTACGCCAACGGGTACGCGACCAGCAAGTGGGCCGGCGAGGTCCTGCTGCGGGAGGCGAACGACCTGTGCGGTCTGCCGGTCACCGTCTTCCGGTCGGACATGATCCTCGCGCACAGCGCCTATCGGGGGCAGCTGAACGTGCCCGACGTGTTCACCCGACTGCTGCTCAGCCTGGTCGCCACCGGCCTCGCACCCCGCTCGTTCCACCGGCCCGGCACACGGGCCCACTACGACGGCCTGCCGGTCGACTTCACCGCCGAGGCCGTCACCGCGCTCACCGAGCGATCGGCCGACGGGTACCGCACCTTCAACGCGGTGAATCCGCACGACGACGGCATCTCGCTGGACACCTTCGTGGACTGGCTCGTCGAGTCCGGCCACCCCCTCCGGCGGATCGACGACTACGACGACTGGCTCACCCGCCTCACGGCCGCCCTCCGCGCCCTGCCGGAGAAGCAGCGGCAGCACTCGCTGCTGCCGCTGCTGCACGCCTTCGAGCAACCCGACGACGGCGCCCCCGGCTCGGTGATCCCGGCCGAACGGTTCCGCGCCGCCGTCCGCGCCGCCGGGGTGGGGCCCGACAAGGACATCCCCCACCTGTCCGCGGACCTCATCCGCAAATACGTCACCGACCTGCGCGGGCTCGGGCTGCTCTAGAGCACACCCCGACCGGGCCCGCTCCGTCTGCTCCGTCCGTTCCGCCCGCTCCGCCGTCCTCGCCCCGTCCGGCGCGAGGACGGCGGCACGGGGCACGGCGGCGGCCGTCCGCCCGGAAGGCGTCAGGCCGTGCCGCGCTCCGCGTAGGCGGTCAGTTCGGCGAGGAACTCCTCGCGGACGGCGGGGGACGCCCAGGAGATCTCGATGGCGTTGCGCTGGAGGCGCACCAGGTCGGCGTCGGAGAGGCACGCGGGCTCGCGCAGCGCGGCCAGGTTCTCCGCGACGTAGCCCGGGAAGTAGGCGGGGTCGTCGGAGTTGACCGTCACCTTGACGTCCTGGTCGAGCAGGGCGCGGATCTCGGCGGCCTTCATGCCGTCGGTGACATGGGCGTTGGAGATCGGACACACCGTCAGGCCGAGGCCGCGCTCGCGGATCCGCTCGATCAGCGACGGGTCCTCCAGGGCGTTCACGCCGTGGTCGATGCGGTCGACGCCGATCTCCTCGACGACCTGGCGGATGTGCTCCGTCGAGTTCTTCTGGTCGACGTCGCAGTGCATCGTCAGACGGAAGCCCTCGGCACGGGCCCGGGCGAAGACCTCGCGGAACTTGACCGGCGGGTTGCCCGCCTCGTCGGAGTCCAGGCCGACGCCGCTGATCCACTCCTTGTAGGGGAGCGCCTGCACCAGCGTGGCCATCGCGAACTCGGCCTGGAAGTCGCGCAGGAAGCACATCACGAGGCGGCCCCGGAAACCGGTGGCGCGCTCGGCGTCGTCCAGGGCGCGGGTCAGGCCGCGGACGACCGTGTCGAAGGCGACGCCGCGCGCGGTGTGCGCCTGCGGGTCGAAGAAGATCTCCGCGTAGCGCACGTTCTGTGAGTGCGCCTTGGCCGCGTAGGCCGCCGCGAGGTCGTAGAAGTCCTGCTCCGTGCGGAGCACGGTCATCCCCTCGTAGTAGACGGAGAGGAAGCCGGGCAGGTCGTGGAAGTCGTACGCGGCGCGCAGCGCGGCCTCGTCGGCGTACGGCAGCTCGATGCCGTTGCGCTGCGCCAGCGCGAACTTCAGGCCCGGTTCGAGGGTGCCCTCGATGTGCAGGTGCAGCTCGCACTTGGGCAGTCCGGCGATGAACGCGTCCACGGCGGCGGGTGCGGTGGTCATGATGAACTCCTCGGCTGGCTGGGTCAGTTGGCGGCGGGGTTCAGGATGTCGACGACGTCCTGGGTGTGGTAGTTGACGACGCCCAGGTCGGTGACGGCGTACTCGGGGATGGCGGTGATCTCCAGGAAGATCAGGTAGCCGAAAGCGGAGGGGAGCTCGCAGCCGAGCGCGCGGGCGGCGGCCTCCAGGCGGTCCTCCGCTGCGGCCATCTCCTCCGGGACGAGGTCGGCGACGATGCCGGCCACCGGAAGCGGCAGGAACTCCCTGATCTCGCCGCCGTCGACGACGACCTGGCCGCCGCCGTGCTCGGCCAGATGGTTCACGGCGAGTGCCATGTCGGCGCGGTCGGCGCCGACGCAGACGATGTTGTTGTCGTCGGGGGCGGCGGAGGAGGCGATCGCGCCGGAGCGCAGGCCGAAGCCGTTGATCATCGCGGTGACCGTGCCGCCGCCGTTCTTCCCGTAGCGCTCCGACACCGTGACGTACAGGGCGTCCTGCGCGAGGTCGGCGCGGACCCTGCCGTCGACGACCGGCAGCGTCATCTCCACGCCCTTGCGCACGAACGGCACGGTGCGGTCCATCTCGACGACCAGGACCCGGGCCTCGTCGCCCTCGGCGGCGACGCCGATGGAGTCCTCGGTGACCGGGGCGACGCGGAAGGCGGGGGAGAGGGCGGCGGAGCGCTCGGGCGCCCGCGGCGCCTCGACGGTCCGGCCGCCCTCCGCGACCAGCCTGCCGCGTGCGAACACCCGCTCCACCTGGAACGACTCGGGGGAGTCGACGATCAGCACGTCCGCGTAGCGGCCCGGCGTGATCGAGCCGACGAGGTGGTCGATGCGGTACATCTCCGCGCAGTTGAGCGTCGCCATCTGGATCGCCTCGACCGGCCGCACACCCGCCGCGATGGCCATGCGCACCAGCTTGTCCAGGTGGCCCTCGCGCAGGATGTCGGCGACGTGCATGTCGTCCGTGCAGAAGCCGACGCGCCGCGACTGGGCGCCGAACTCGGTCACCGTGCGCACGTTCTCGTTCATGAAGTGCGCCACCGACGACTCGCGGATCAGCAGCGACATGCCCGCGCGCAGCTTCTCCAAGGCCTCCTCGGCCGTGTAGCTCTCGTGGTCGAGCCGGACGCCGGCGGCCGAGAGCGCGTTGATCGTGGTCTTCGCGGCCATGGGCGCGCAGCCGAAGATCGGCAGACGGTTGCGGTGGGCGAGTTCGAGGGCGCGCAGCACCTTCTCGTCGCGGTTGAGGACGAACTCGGCGACGGTCTCCCACACCCCGAAGCAGTCCGCCCACTCCTGAGTCTCGGCGTGCTCGTCGGGGCCGAAGGAGAAGCCGACCGTGGTCTCGGGCAGCGTGTACGGCGTCTTGAACGGGGCGCCCCAGAAGATCTTCATGGGGCTCGCGTCGGCCTCGCGCAGCGCCTCGCGCACTCCGTCCAGCCCGGCGACGACGAGGAACTGGTCGAGCCCGGAGATCACCGAGGTGGTGCCGTGGCGGACGGCGGCGTCGGCGAACATCGTCACCGACAGCTTCGAGCACTCCAGATGCAGGTGCCCGTCGATGAGCCCCGGCGTCAGGTACTTGCCGGTCGCGTCGACGATCTCGGTTTCCGGGCCCTCGTACGCCGACACGTCGCCGGTCGCGGCGATCCGGTCGCCCGTGATGGCGACGTCGGCCGGGTAGATCTCGCCGGTGCAGACGTTGACGAGCTGCGCGCCCCGGATCACGCGGTCGGCCTTGACGACGCCCTCGGAGGCGTCGATGAGCGCGCGGAGGCTGGGCTGGTTCATGGCTTGGCTCCAGAAGGTGGTGCGAGGGCGGAGAGGAGGGCTTGGGAGTGGGGGATCAGGCGGCGGGGGCCAGGTCGGCCTCGGCCCGGACGTCGCGCCGGGCGAGCAGCCAGTACACGACCCCGGCGACGAGGGCTCCGGCGAAGACCGAGAGGTCCAGCCCGCCGGCGGCGCGGGACAGCGGGCCGGTGAACACGGTGGAGTCGACCCAGAGCACTGCGGCGGCGAGGCCGAGCAGCACCGCGAGCAGACCGGCCGGGCGGAAGCCGCCCCGGTGCCAGTAGACGCCCTTGCGGCCGGTCTCCGCCGGGAACAGGGACGGCACGTCGTAGCGGCCGCGGCGCAGCGCCCAGTCGGTCAGGTAGACGGCGGCCCACGGGCCCAGCCACAGCACGATCAGACTCAGGAAGTTCGACAGCAGGGTGTAGAAGTCGGCCGAGAAGACCGCCCACAGGGTGATGCCGGTGCACAGCGAGAGGTCGATGAAGACGACCATCCAGCGCTTGATCGGCAGGCCGACGGCCAGCAGGTTCAGGCCCGAGGAGTACATGTCCGTGGTGTTCACGGCGAGCAGCGAGACGATCGCGAGCAGCAGGTACGGCGTGCTGAACCAGCCGGGCAGGACCTCCGGCAGGCCCGAGATCGGGTCGGCGGCGTCGGTGGTCGCGGTGGCGACGGCGGCGCCGAGGATCTGGAGCAGGATGTTGGGCACCATGCCGCCGAGCGCGGCGCAGGCGAACACCTTGCGCGGCGCGGAGTCGGCGGGCAGATAGCGCGAGTAGTCGCTGCCCATGTCGGCCCAGGACAGGCCGCCCGACGCGGTGACCATGGCGAGGACCAGGGAGACGGTGACGAGGGAGGGGGCCCCGCCGTGGGCGCCGAAGTCGGCCTTGGGCACCACGAGGAACGCCATGACCGCGAACATCGCCGCGAAGATCCAGGCGAAGTACTTCTGCACCTTCATGATCAGGTGGTAGCCGGCCAGCGGCAGCAGCATCTGCAGGCCCGCCGCCACGGCGATGACCAGCAGCTTCACCGGCGTGCCGGTGGTGACGCCCGCCTGGTCGGCCAGGGCCAGCCCGGCGAGCACGATCAGCACCATGCCCCCCGCCTCGAACCCGACGAGCATCACCCAGCTCAGCAGCGCGGGAAGCCTCCCGCCGCGCGGGCCGAACGCGGCCCGCGAGACCGAGTGGGTGGAGGTGCCGGTGCGCGGCCCCTGGAGGCTGGTCAGCCCGGTGACGGCGAAGCCCAGGATGTTGCCGGCGACGATCAGCGCGACCGCGTACCAGAAGGACAGGCCGAAGGAGACGACCAGCGCCCCGTAGACGACCGTGAAGACGGTGGTGTTGGTCCCGGCCCAGAGCCCGAGGAGCCGGCTCGGCCCGCCCTGGCGCTCCTCGGCCGGTACGGCGTCGATGCCGCGCTGCTCGACCGTGAAGACGGACGCGGCGGGGCCGGCGGACGGAGTGGTTCCGGTGGAGCCCGGCGGGGCGGCGGTGGTGGTGGCCTCGGCCATGTTCGGCTGGCGTCCTTTGCGGACTCGCGTCCCGGCCTGGGGGGACGGGACGGGGATGTACGGGGAGGTCCGGCGGGGCCGGAGCGGGGGTGCGCACGACGGTGTGCGGGGGTTCGGCAGCCCGCGGGGCGCGCCCCGGGGGTTCCGTGAGGGTGTTGCCCAAACGTTTTGGCAACGTGCCGGACGGTAATGCCTAAACGTTTTGGCAGTCAACCGGTAAGCTCACCGTCATGTCAGACGTCACAGAGCCGACGGGCGTCGGAGCGCCTCGGGGAGCGCGCGCCGGCTCCCGCGCGCAGGGCCCGTCCACCCGTGCGCAGGCCCCGTCCAAGGGGGGCGGGCTGCGCGAGGTGGCCCGCAGGGCCGGCGTCTCCGTCACCACCGCCTCGCACGCGCTCAACGGGGTCGGCCGGGTCGGAGCGGAGACCCGCGAGCGGGTCCTCGCCGTCGCCGCGGAGATCGGCTACCGCGCCAACCCCAACGCGCGCGGGCTGCGCGGCGCCCGCACCGGGCTGCTGGGCCTGACCCACCGCACCGCGGTCGAGGGCGGCATCACGGACATCGAGTACTTCGTGAAGATCGTGAACGCGGCGACCTGGACGGCCATGGCCCACGACTACTCGCTCGTGCTCGTGCCGCCCTCGCTGGACGGGCGCCCGTTCGACTCGCTGCCGCTGGACGGCACCATCGTCATCGACCCGCTGACCGACGACCCGCTGCTGAGCCGGCTCTCCGGCATGGGCGTCCCCGTCGTCACCACCGGCCGCGACCTGTCGCGCAAGGACGCCTTTCCCTGGGTCGACAACGAGCTGTCCACCTGCGCCGTCGCCGCCCTCGACCATCTCGCCGCCACCGGCGCCCGCCGCATCGGGCTGCTGACCGGTTCGACCGGCCAGTCCTACGACGAGGACGCGGAGCGCGCCTACCTCGACTGGTGCGGGCGCGCCGGGCGTCCCGTGCTCATGGACCGGGCCGAGTCCGGGACCGACTCCGCGGCCGCCGCGCACCGCCTGCTCACCCGCGCCGACCGGCCCGACGCCCTGTACGTCGTGATGGAGAAGTTCGGCTTCGCGACCCTCGCCGTCTGCCGCGAACTCGGCCTCGACGTGCCCGGAGACGTGCAGATCGTGGTGGGCGCCGACGGGGAGTTCGCGCGCAGCGCGCGCCCGGAGCTCACCGCGCTGGACCTGGCCCCCGAGGAGATAGGCCGGCAGGCGGCCGAGCTGCTGATCGACGTGATCCGGCGGCCGCCGTCGGCCGGAACGGGCCCCGAACACCGTCTCGTGGCGGCCAGGCTGCTGCCGCGCGCCTCCACCCGGCCGGTGGCGGCGGACGACCGCTGAGCCTTCCCGGCGGGCGGCCGAGTTCCCCCGGCGGGCGCCGGACTCCTTCCGGCCGCCGCGCCGCCGTCACGGACCGTGGGTCTCCACCGGATACGGCACCTGGGTGCGCCGGTCGGGTTCGATGGCGAGCCGGCCGCCGGCCGGGGGCCTGGCGCGCTGGGCGCAGTCGCGGCGTTCGCAGATCCGGCAGCCCAGCCCGATCGGGGTGGCGGCCCGGGGGTCGTCCAGGGCGACGCCCTCGGCGTGGACGAGGCGGTGGGCGTGGCGCGGTTCGCATCCGAGGGCCACGGCGAACTCGGCGCGCGGCGCGTGATGGCCGAAGCCGCCCCAAGTGATCGTCCGCACGATCCAGAAGTACCGTTCGCCGTCCGGCATCTCCGCCACCTGGGTCAGTATCCGGCCCGGCGCGGAGAACGCCTCGTACACCGTCCACAGCGGGCAGGTGCCCCCCATGCGGGAGAAGACGCCCATGCGGGAGAAGTGGAAGTCGGCGCGGGGGCGTCGTAGACCGACGACGGCGCAGGACGCCGGGCGGCCCGTCGCCGGGGCGACGGGCCGCCCGCGGGGCGACGGGGCCCGGACGCGTCCGGAGGGGCGTCAGGCCGGTGCCGGGCAGCCGCCGTCGGCCGCCGGTTCCGCCTCCTCGTCCTGGCCGGGCCGCAGCACCCGGGCCGCCCCCAGCAGCGCCTCGACCACCTCGTCCAGGTCGAGACGGCGTTCCACCGTCAGCAGCTCGGGCAGCCGGGCCCGGGTGCTGACCCGGGGCGGGGCGAGCAGGCCGCAGCAGTCCTCGTCGGGGAGGACCGAGATCCCGGCCGTGCCGATCGACCGGGCCTCGTCGATGATCTCCTGCTTCTCCCAGCCGATCAGGGGGCGCAGCACCGGCAGCGTCGCCGCCTCGTCCACCGCGACCAGGTTGGCCAGCGTCTGGCTCGCCACCTGCCCCAGGCTGTCGCCCGTCACCAGCGCCTGGGCGCCGGTGCGGGCGGCGAGCGCCGAGGCGGTGCGCACCATCAGCCGGCGCTGGGCGACCACCTGGAGCCGCCCCGCGCCCGCCACGGCGAGCTGCTTCTGGGCCTTGCCGAGCGCCACCACGTGCAGGGCGCCGGGCGGTTGGAAGCGGTTCAGCTCGCGGGCGAGCGCGTACGCCTTGTACACCGACGACGGGTTCGTGTACGGGGCGCCGCTGAAGTGCACGAAGTCGCAGGCCAGGCCCCGCCGCATGGCGCGGTGGGCGGCGACGGGCGAGTCGTAGCCGCCGGAGAGCAGCACCAGGGCCCGGCCGCTGGAGCCGACGGGCAGCCCGCTCAGCCCCGGGTACCGCTCCCAGGACAGATACGTCTCCCTGCGGTCGATCTCGACGGCGAGGGTGACCTCGGGCGTGGTGAGGTCGACGGACAGACCGGCCACGGCCTCCAGGACGCGCGCCCCCAGATACCCCTCCAGCCGGGACGAGGTCAGCGGGAACTCCTTGTCCCGCCGCCGCACCCGGACGGCGAAGCCGCGCACCGGGCGTGCGGCGTGCACGGCGCCCAGCGCGTCGACGGCCGCGGCCGTGACGGCCTCCAGGGTGCTCGGCACCCGCACGGCCGGTGCGACGGAGTTGAAGCCGATGACCCGCCGGGCCCGCTCGACCAGTGCCTCCTGCGGGACCTGGCCGCCCAGCACGGTGACGTTCTGGGCGCTCCTGATCCAGGTCGAGCCGCCGACGCCGCGCAGGGCGACCCGGAGGTTGTCGTGCAGCCGTCTGACGAACCGGTGGCGGTTGTGCCCCTTGAGGAAGACCTCGCCGTGCTTGAGCAGCACACAGGGGCCGTAGGAGGCCGCGGGCGCGGGAGGGGCCGCGGCGGCCCGGGCGGCGGGCACAGGGGAGTTGTCGGACATGTGAGTGAGCCTCTCAGAAGTCCCAGTCGTCGTCATCGGTGTCCTCGGCCTTCCCCATGACGTACGACGAACCGGAGCCGGAGAAGAAGTCGTGGTTCTCGTCCGCCCCGGGCGAGAGCGCCGCCAGGATCTCCGAGTGGACCTCGGTCCCGTCCGCCCCGAACCGGGCCGGGCAACCGAGGTTCATCAGCGCCTTGTCCGCGTTGTACCGGACGAAGACAACCACGTCGTCCATCAGGCCGAGCGGCTCGTACAGCTCACCGGAGTAGCGCAGTTCCAGCTCGTACAGCTCGGTCAGCAGCTCGTCGGTGATCGCGCGGGCGTGGCGGACCTGTCGCCGCAACTCGGCGAGCAGTTCCGCACGGGCCGGCGCGGAGGCGGCGGGGGAGTCCCCGACCGCCGGCCCGACGCCGCCGAGCGTCTCCTCCAGGGCCTCCAGGAGTCCGGCCATGTCGACGAGCGCCTGCCGCGGCGTCCGCAGCCGCGCGCTCTGCCCGCCGAGCTGTCTGCGCACGGCCGCCAGGCCCTCGAAGTCGCGTGCGGGCACGGCGACCATGCGTACGCCGTCAGTCGTGACGTCCCGCGGTCCGTGCTTCACGGCGGCCCCTCCCCGGCTCTGCTGCGGTGCGCTTTTTTCTGCGGTGCGCCGGCTCCGGCGCCGACGGCGGGGCCGGAGCGCACGGAAGCGCCCCGGCCCCTGGAAACCGCTCCGGTCAGGGAGCGGACAGCTCGGCGCGGACGGCACGGGCCGCGGCGACGAGGTTCTCCAGCGAGGCCCGGGTCTCGGCCCAGCCGCGGGTCTTGAGCCCGCAGTCGGGGTTGACCCAGAGCCGCTCGGCGGGGATGGCCCTCAGGCCGGTGCGCAACAGCCCGGCCGCCTCCTCCGCGCCGGGCACGCGCGGGGAGTGGATGTCGTAGACACCGGGCCCGGCCTCGCGCGGGTAGCCGTGGGCGGCGAGCTCGTGGGCGACCTGCATGTGGGAGCGGGCGGCCTCCAGGCTGATGACGTCGGCGTCGAGGTCGTCGATGGCCTGGACGATGTCACCGAACTCGGCGTAGCACATGTGGGTGTGGATCTGGGTCTCCGGCCGCACCCCGCAGGTGGTGAGCCGGAACGCCTCGGTGGCCCAGGCCAGGTAGGCGGGGCGGTCCGCGGCCCGCAGCGGCAGCGTCTCGCGCAGGGCGGGCTCGTCGACCTGGATGACCGCGGTCCCGGCGTGCTCCAGATCGGTCACCTCGTCGCGCAGGGCGAGGGCGACCTGGCGGGCCGTGTCGGCGAGCGGCTGGTCGTCCCGGACGAACGACCAGGCGAGCATGGTCACCGGCCCGGTGAGCATGCCCTTGACCGGGCGGTCGGTGAGCGACTGGGCGTACGCCGTCCAGCGCACGGTCATCGGCTCGGGCCGCGAGATGTCCCCGGCCAGGATCGGCGGCCGGACGTAGCGGGTGCCGTAGGACTGCACCCAGCCGTGCTGCGTGGCCAGGTATCCGGTCAGCTGCTCGGCGAAGTACTGGACCATGTCGTTGCGTTCGGCCTCGCCGTGGACGAGGACGTCCAGGCCGGTCTTCTCCTGGAAGGAGATCACCTCCCGGATCTCGGCCTCGATGCGCTCCTCGTAGCCGGCCGGGTCGAGCCGGCCCGCGCGCAGGTCGGCGCGGGCGGTGCGCAGATCGGTCGTCTGCGGGAACGAGCCGATGGTCGTGGTCGGCAGCAGCGGCAGGCCGAGACCGGCGCGCTGGACCGCGGTCCGCTCGGCGTACGGCTGGGAGCGGCGGGCGTCGGCGTCCGTGATGGCGGCGGCGCGGGTGCGCACGGCCGGGTCGTGGGTGATGGGGGAGTTCGCCCGGGAGGCCAGGACGGCCCGGTTCGCGGCGAGTTCGGCCTTGATCGCGTCGGTGCCGTGGGCCAGCCCCTCGGCGAGGGTGGCGATCTCCGCCGTCTTCTGCCGGGCGAAGGCCAGCCAGCGCAGGATCTGCGGTTCGATGTCCCGCTCCGCCGCCGTGTCCAGCGGGACGTGCAGCAGCGAGCAGGAGGCGGACACGTCGACCCGTTCGGCCAGGCCCAGCAGGGTGCCGAGCGTGGCGAGGGACTTCGACAGGTCGTTCGCCCAGATGTTGCGCCCGTCGACCACCCCGGCGACCAGTCGCTTGCCGGGCAGTCCGCCGACGGCGGCGAGGGCGTCCAGGTTGGCCGCGGCCGCCTCGGTGAAGTCCAGGGCGAGCCCGTCCACCGGTGCCTTGGCCAGGGCCGGCAGGGCGTCGCCCAGCCGGTCGAAGTAGGAGGCGATCAGGAGCCTGGGCCGGTCGGTGAGACCGCCCAGCGCGTGGAACGCGCTTTCGGCGGCGTCGAGTTCGGCCGGGGTGCGGTCCTGGACGAGAGCGGGCTCGTCCAGCTGGACCCACTCGGCGCCGGCCGCGCGCAGGTCGGCCAGGAGCTCCGCGTACACCGGCAGCAGCCGGTCCAGCAGGGTGAGCGGGTCGAAGTCCGCGGTCACGCCCGGCGCGGGCTTGGCCAGCAGCAGATAGGTGACAGGGCCGACGAGGACGGGCCGGGCCTTCAGGCCCAGTGCGAGGGCCTCCTTCAGCTCGGCGGCCTGCTTGGCGGAGTCGGCCGTGAACACCGTATCCGGGCCCAACTCGGGCACCAGGTAGTGGTAGTTGGTGTCGAACCACTTGGTCATCTCCAGTGGTGCGACGTCCTGGGTGCCCCGCGCCATCGCGAAGTAGCCGTCCAGCGGATCGGCGGCGACGGCTTCCCGGTGGCGTGCCGGAACCGCGCCCACCATCACGGTGGTGTCCAGCACGTGGTCGTAGTACGAGAAGTCGCCCGTGGGGACTTCCTCGATGCCGGCGTCGGCCAGCTGCCGCCAGTTGGCCCGGCGCAGTCCGGCGGCGGTGGAGCGGAGGGCGTCGGCGGTGACGCGGCCCTTCCAGTAGCCCTCGATCGCCTTCTTCAGTTCCCGGTTCGGACCCTGACGGGGGTAGCCGTACACGGTGGCCCGTGCTGCCGCGGCTGCGGACTCGGTGGTCACGGAGATCTCCTTCGCGAGATGAATCCCTGAGATCCCGGAGACGTCACGGGGGTGCGAAGGGTGACGGACCGGACGGTGCGGCCTCGCGCGGCATGGCGCGGCCGTCCGTCTGGTATGTACGCCGACCCGCCCTCGAGGTCACCGGGATGTCCGCGCGCGAATGGTTCGCACACGGGCAGATGGCAGGTCTTCGGACTCGCGGGCACGTCCTCCCGGGGGAGGTCGCCTACTGGCCGTCGCTTCCCAGGCCCTTGCCGGGCCCAGTGCGTATGACGGCGGTCGTTCCCGCTCACCGCTGCGGGGCAGTCCCGGATTCCCACCGGGTTCCCTCTTGCGACGCATCCCGCCTGGCGGACGGGGCGAACCAGCTGCAACGGCCAGCTTACGGCGCGGCTCCGGAATGCGGCGCACCCTGTCCATCATCCGGATGGCGAGATGAGACACACGGCCGACAGGAGTGAAACGGTCCGGAGACGGGAAGCGCCGGGCCTCCTCCCCTCCCCGGGGAGCGGCGGCACGGGGGAGCCGACGTGGGGGAGCCGGCGCGGGGAGGCGGCGGCACGGGTGCGCCGGCCCGCCTCCGGCCCTGGTCTGGCGCGGTCCCGACCGGGCGTCACGCCCGCGCGTGGCGCACGAGGTGCCCGGCGTAGGCGTCCGGGGTGAAGAACAGCGGCAACTCGGCTGCCAGGGCGTTCCGTTCGAAGAGCGCGCGCACCTCGCCCAGTGGCGCCCAGGGATACTCCGCGCCGAGCGCGGCGAGCTCCTCGTCGAGCAGCCGCAGCACCGTGTCCCGGTCGATCACCCGGTGCCACAGCGACTGTCAGACCTGCACGCGGGCGATCTCGGCGGTCGCCGCGTCCTCCTCGCCGGGCGGGGCGGCCCGCGGCGCCCCGGCCGTGCCGGAGGGCGGATTCCGTGTTTCAGTCGTAAGGAGTCGCCTCAGCCGCCCCAAGGAGTCGCCTCAGCCGTAAGGAGTGCCGCTGATGACGATCCACATCGTGTACGTCCACGCCACCGAGATCCTCGACTCCCGCTCCCGCCCCACGCTGGAGGTCGTCGTCGGCCTCGGCGACGGCAGCCGCGGGCGCGCCGGTGTGCCCTCCGGCGCCTCCACCGGCGCCACCGAGGCCGTCGAGCTGCGCGACGGCGACCCCGGCCGCTACGGGGGCCAGGGCGTCCTCAAGGCCGTCGCCGCCGTGAACGAGGAGATCGCGGACGCCCTGCGCGGCACCACCCACGCCGACCAGGAGGCCCTGGACCAGGCACTGCGCGACCTGGACGGCACCGCGGACAAGTCCCGGCTGGGCGCGAACGCGATCATCGGCGTCTCCATGGCCGCGGCCCGTGCCGACGCCTTGCGCACCGGCGTCCCGCTGTGGCAGCACCTGGCGCTGGACGGGGCGGAACCCCGGCTGCCGGTGCCGCACTTCAACGTCCTCAACGGCGGGGCGCACGCCCCCAACCCCCTCGACTTCCAGGAGTTCATGATCGCGCCCCTCGGCGCCCCCTCCCTGACCGAGGCGGTGCGCGCCGGTTCCGAGGTCTACGGCGCGCTGCGCGCGCGCCTGGCCCGGGAAGGGCAGTCGACCGGCCTCGGGGACGAGGGCGGGTTCGCGCCCGCTCTGCGCCGTCCGGAGCAGGCCCTGACCGTGATCGTGGAGGCGATCAAGGACGCCGGGTACACGCCGGGCCGCGACGGCGTGGCGGTGGCCCTGGACCCGGCGGCCAGCGAGTTCCGCCGGCCGGACGGCACCTACCTGGTCGACGGGCGGAGCCTGACGGCCGCGGACATGATCGCCTGGTACGGGCAGCTGGCCGACGACTTCCCCGTCTGGAGCGTCGAGGACGGGCTCGGCCAGGACGACCGGGACGGGTGGATCCGGCTGACCGAGGAGCTCGGCGGGCGGCTCCAGCTGGTCGGCGACGACAACCTGACCACCAACCCGGCGCTGATCGCGGACGCCGTCTCGGCGGGCGTCGCGAACGCCGCACTGATCAAGCCGAACCAGATCGGCACGGTCAGCGAGACCCTCCGGGCGATGCGGGAGTGCCGGCGCGCCGGGTACGCGGCCATGGTCTCGCACCGTTCCGGTGAGACCGAGGACAGCTTCATCGCGGACCTCGCGGTGGGCGCCGGCTGCGGGCAGATCAAGTCCGGCGCCCCCGCGCGCGGAGAACGGACCGCCAAGTACAACCGGCTGCTGCGGATCGCCGAGTCCCACCCGACCCTGGCCTTCGGCCTGCGCTGACCCAGCCCCTGCCGTACCGCGTGCCGGGAGCGTCCGGGAAGCGTCATGGACACCGGTCCCGGGCGGCGACGGGCGCGCCGGTCACGGGCCGGACCCGGAGGCGGCCACCTGCGCCCAGGCGGTCCACGGCGGCCCGAACCCGTCGGCGAGCTCGGCGGGGCCCGGGACGCCCGGCTCCTCGCGGGCGTCGTCCCCATGCAGGTCCCGCAGATCGCGCAGCAGGGTTCCCACCGAGGGCCGGAGATCCAGATCCGGCAGGTCGTCCATGCGCACGAAGCGCGGTTCGCGGCCCGGCTCGCGGGTCAGCGGCCGGCCGTCGATCCCCTCATCGGGGACCAGGACGATCTCCACCACATGGCGTCCGGTGCGCGGGTCGTGGACGCCCGGCACGAAGGCGCAGTGCGAGGCGTCCAGGACCAGGCCGGTCTCCTCGCGGAGCTCGCGGCGCGCACAGGCGACCAGGCCCTCGTCGGCCCGGACACCCGGGTCCGGCTCTCACCGCCGCGGCCGCTCCTTCGCGAGATGCCTGCGGGTCGCCAACAGCAGGGGAATCGAGGCGAGTTGGGCCGCCGCGGAGAACACCACGAGCGCGGTGACCGAATGGCCGTACAACACACCCAGCACAACGCTCCCGGCGAACCAGCAGACGCCGAAGCCCGTGTCGAAGAGACCGAAGGCGAACGCCCGGCGGCCCGGACCGGCCATCCCGGTGATCACGGACTTGACGATCGACTCCTGCGCGGCCATGCCCACCCCCCACACCATCACGCCCACCACGGCGAGCGCCGTGCCGCCGAGGAAGACCAGCGGGGCGAAACACGCCGTCAGCACGGTCGCCGCCACCACGGTCAGCAGCCCGAACCGGTCGAAGAGGCGGCCCAGCACCAGGGCCGACACCGCCTCGGCGGCCATCGCGACCGCGTACAGCACCGGCACCCACGCCACCGGGACGACCTGGGACCTGCCGAAGTGGTACGCGATCAGTGGGTAGTCGGCGTAGGCCAGCGCCACCAGCCCCATCCCCGCCAGATACAGCCAGAACGCCCGGGACACACCGCTCTCGCGCGGCAGATCCTCCGGCGTCGCCAGATCCGCCGGCTCCGGGTACCGACGCCACGCCACCGCGAGCACCACCAGGGTCAGCACGGCGGGGACCAGCAGCACGGCGAAACCGACGCGGTAGCCGCCGTGCAGGGAGAGGACCAGGGCGACGACGAGCGGGCCGAGCATCCCGCCGACGGCGTCCAGCGCCTCCCGGACGCCGAACACCCGGCCGCGCCCCAGCTCGCCCGTCGCATGGGCGAGCATTGCGTCGCGGGCGGGATTGCGCATGGCCCGCCCGGTGCGCTCGGCGACGATCAGCACCGAGGCCACCGCCCAGTTCCCCGCCAGGGCCAGCAGCGGCACGGCGGCCATCTGCACGGCGTAACCCGCCAGGGTGATCGGCCAGTAGCGGCCCGTCCGGTCGGCCGCCCACCCGAAGACGAACCGCAGCGCATAGCCGGCGAGTTCGCCCAGCCCCGCCACCAGGGAGATCACCGCCGCGCTCGCGCCCAGGCTCCCGAGGAACGGGCCGGTGACACCGCGGGCACCCTCGTACGTCATGTCCGCGAAGAGGCTCACGACGCCGATGAGCAGCACGAACCGCATCGCCGACGGGGAACCCGGCCGCTCCTGCCGCCCCGGCCGTCCCGGCGGCCCCGGTGGTCTCACAGTCCGCCTCCGCCTCCGCCGGGTCCTTCCGCACCCGGCACGCCGCACCGCCTGGCGCCGGTCCCACCGCCCGTGCGCCGGGACGCCCGGCCCCGCCCGTACGGGGTGCAAGCAGTGTCCGACGCCCGCGCCGCGCGCCCCGCGACCCGCGCCGGGGGAGGGCGAGGTCCCCACGAACGGCCTCACGTCCCGTGCCCTCCGGCCCCGCGCCGGCGCCGTCACGACTCCAGGTAGCGGAGCACGGCCAGGATCCTGCGGTTGTAGCCGGTGGTGCGGGCGAGTTCGAGCTTGTCGAAGACCGCGTTGAGGTTCTTCTCGACCGCGCTCGTGGAGATGTGCAGCTTCTGCGAGACCGCCGCGTTGGTGCGGCCCTGGACCAGTTCCTCCAGGACGTCGCGCTCACGCGGGGTCAGCCGGGCCAGCGGGTCGCCGTGAGTGGTCCGGACCACCAGCCGGCGTACGACTTCCGCGTCGATGACCCGCCCCGCCCGCGTGGATCCGCTCCAGCGCGTCGAGGAACTCCTCCACCTGCGCCACCCGGTCCTTGAGCAGATAGCCGACCCGCTCCGCGCTGGACGACAGCAGCTGGGCGGCGTAGTCGCGCTCGATGTGCTGGGACAGCACCAGCACGCCGATGCCGGGGCGGCGCTCGCGGATCCGGATCGCGGCGCGCAGCCCCTCGTCCGTGTGGTCCGGGGCATGCGGATGTCCACGACGACGTCCGGGGGCGTGGCCTCGACCTCCCGGAGCAGGGCGTCCGTGTCCCCCACCGCGGCCAGGACCTCATGGCCCTCCTCGACGAGCAACCGGACCAGCCCCTCCCGCAGCAGGGTCGAGTCCTCGGCCGGCATCACGCGCACGGCAGCTCCGCGATGACGGTGGTGGGCCCCCGAGGGGGTGTGGGCATGCAGCCGGCCGTCGAGCGTGCCGACCCGGCCGGCCAGTCCGGTCAGGCCGTCGCCCACGGGATCCGCGCCCCCGACGCCGTCGTCCCGGACCCGGACGACGAGGACGTCCGCGCGATGCCGCACACGCACGGAGACGGCCGTCGCGGACGAGTGCTTGGCGGCGTTGGTCACGGCCTCCGAGACGACGAAGTACGCGGCGGTCTCGACCGGCGCGGGCGGCGTGCCGGGCAGGTCGAGGTCCATCCGGAGGGGAAGGGCGCACCGCTCGGCGACCCCGCCGAGGGCCTCTCGCAGCCCCAGGCTGTCCAGGGCCGTCGGGTAGACCCGCCAGTCCACCTTCCGCAGCTCGGCCAGGACCTCCTGCGACTCCTGGTGCGCCTGCAGCAGCAGCGCCTCGGCCCGTTCCGGCGTACGGCCCCTGCGGGCGCGGCCCAGCAGCATGCCCAGGGCCACCAGGCGCTGCTGGACGCCGTCGTGCAGATCGCGCTCGATGCGGCGGCGCTCGGCGTCCACCGCCGCCAGCATCGCGGCCCGGCCGGCGGACAGCTCGTCGATGCGCCGTCGCAGCAGCTCCCGTTCCGAGGGGCCGAAAGCACTCGCGCGCGAGGCGGGCGTCCAGGGCCTCCAGCGAGAGCAGACCCTGTACGTCGAGGAAGAGCAGCACACCGCCGAGCAGCACCTCGAAGAGCAGTTCCGGCCAGCCGAACGAGCCGCGCGCGATACCGCCGGCGAACAGGAACGCGAGCACGCCCCCGAAGCCCAGCAGCGCGGCCACGACCGCGGTGACCAGACCGACGCAGGTGCGGACGGCGAGGTAGCGCAGGACCCGCCGGCCGGACACCGGCCGGGCCGGGAACCGGTCCCCGAAGCAGACCGAGCGGCGCCGGCGCTCCGGCGCCGCCAGCCCGCGGGCCCCGCCGGTCAGCGCGACGAGGGCGCGGGTGCGCGGCCACAGCAGCAGGGGGCCGAGGACCGTCCCGGACACGGTGAAGTACAGCAGGGCGATCAGCGCGGTGCCGCAGCCGGCGAGCAGACCGACGGTCCGGCGCGCCGCCCCGGGCGACGGAAGCGCCTTTGCCGGGTCATCCGGTTCCTCCGGGGTCCCCGGATCCTCCGGTTCCTCCGGTTCCTCTGATTCGTCCGGGAGTGACGTGGATCCGGGCGCCCCCGGGAGGCGCCGGCCCCTGACGTTCGTCGAATCCCCCTGCACGGACGCGGATTCCAGTGCCGGCAGGGACACTGGGCGGCCCGCGTGGTCCGGGCGGGGGCGCTCGGCCGGGGCGGGGGTCACGACGAGCGGCGGTGCCGGCCCGCGGCCGCGGGCGGCGTGCCGCGACCCGCCGACCACGCCAGGAATCGCGGATCGGCGCCGGTATGGGGATCGCCGTCGAAGTCGTACGGCTCTCCCCACCCCCGCACCCTGCGGAAAACCACAGAGTGCGGCCGTTTCCGCTGCCCGGACCGCCGCTAGTCGGCGGTGCTGAGCTCCCAGAACCGGAACACCGTCGACGTGTCCAGGCAGTTCTGCAGGCCCCGGACGTCCTCGTGGGCGACCGCGTACTGCTGGCCCTGCCAGAGCGGCAGGAGCGGCAGCTCCCGCGCCACGATGTCCTGCAGCTTCATGAACTCCTGCCTGGTGTTGGCGCGGTCGGTCATGGACGAGGTGCGCGGGATGATCTGGTCGGTGATCTCGCGGTTCTCGTAGTTGTTCGACAGCACGTTGTTCTTGCCGAAGAACGGCTGGGTGAAGTTGTCCGGGTCGGGGTAGTCCGGCACCCAGCCCTTGACGTAGACGCCGTACTTGCCCTCGGCGATGTTCTTCTCGTACTGGTCGAACGGGACCGACTTCATCCGGGCGTCGAACAGCCCGCTCTTGTTCAACTGGTCGGCGATGGTGCTGAGTTCGTCGTCGGTGGCGGGGCCGTAGCGGCTCGGGGTGGACCAGAGGGTCAGTTTCACCTTCTCCGTGATGCCGGAGTCCCGGAGCACGCTCCGCGCCTTCTCCGGCTTCGGGCTGTCGCCGTACGTGTCGAAGAACGAGGTGCCGTGGGCGGTGATGCCGACCGGCACCACGGAGTAGAGCGGCGTCGCCGTGGACTCGTAGACCTTGCTGACCAGCGAGTAGCGGTCCACGAGATGGGCGATGGCCTTGCGCACGGCGAGTTTGCCGACGACCGGGTCGGCCACGTTGAAGACCAGGTGCTGGACCTCGGCGCTGCTTCCCTCCACCACCTTGATGCCGTCCTTCTTCGCGGCGGCGGAGGAGTCCAGGGCGGCGATGGCCTTGGCGGTGAGGCCGCGGTACGCGATGGCGACGTCGCCCTTCTCCAGGGAGGAGCGCAACGCCTGCTGGTCGCCGCGGAACAGCTTCAGCGTCACGCCGGAGTTCTTCACCTCGGCGTTTCCGCGATAGCCGTCGTAGACCGAGAAGACGGCCCGCGACTTGTCGATGGAGTCCAGTGTGTAGGGACCCGATCCCACGGTTTTGCCGCCGCCGAGCAGGGTGTCCTTCGGATAGACCCGGTGGTCCACGATGGAACCGGCGCCCGAAGCGATCTTGCTGGGGAACGTCGCGTCGGGCACCTTCAGATGGAAGACGACGGTCTTCTCGTCCGGGGTGTCGATCGACGAGATGGTGGAGAGCATCGGGGACGGGCCCGTCGGGTCGTCGATCTCGATCGTCCGGTCGAACGAGTACTTGACGTCCTCGGACGTCAGGCTGTGCCCGTTGCTGAACTTCAACCCGCTGCGGAGCGTGCAGATGTAGGTCTTGCTGCCGTCCGAGAAACCGCACTCCTCGGCGGCCTCCGGAACCGGGGTGGAGGACCCGGGCGGGAAACTCAGCAGGGACTGGAAGACGTTGTTGAACAGCAGCCAGGAGCCGGGGTCGTATCCTGAGGCGGGATCGGTCGCGAGGATGCCGTCGGACATCCCGACGACCATCCGGCCCTTGCCCTCGGATGGCCAGATCTGGTCACTGGAGCCGCAACCGGTCAGCAGCACCACTGTTATTGCCCCGACGATCAGTGTCCTCGACCGCCTCGTACGAACCTTCACGAAAGTGCTCCATACTCTCGGCCGGCCGCGAGGGTCTCCCCGGACAACCGGTTCGGGTCAGGCATACGGCGAACGCCGCGACCGTGGGCACGGTCAGCCCGGTCGGGCGCGGTGGTGCTGACCGAGCGGACCGCCAGGACTCGGTGTTCGCCAGGAATTGTATGCACGGTGACTGAAAGTCAGCTTCCGGTTGATGAACAACTATCAGCCGATCGGTGAACTCGCCCTGGATAAAGGGCGGATGGGCGGCCCGGCGGCCGGCTCGGGGACGTGCTCGCCCACGGCCTTTCCGCCGGTCGGCCGCGACGCGCGCCCGCCTCGCCGGGGGCCGTCGGCCCGAGGCGTCCACCGTACGGCGGTTGGAGGCCGGGCCGCTTGCGGCGGCCCGGCGCGTTCATGAGTCGGAGCCGGTCCCCGGGCCCGCCCCGTCGGGCCGGCCGGGCAGGAAGGTCACATGCGGCGCCCCGGTGCGGGGATGGATGACGACCTCGCCCGTCACCGCGTACACCTCCCGCAGCAGCTCCTCGGTGAGGACCTCGGCGGGCGCTCCGGAGGCGACGACCTCGCCCTCGCGCAGCACGTGGAGACGGTCGCAGTAGTACGCCGCCAGGTTGAGGTCGTGCAGCGCGACCAGCACGGTGGCGGGCAGCTGTCGCAAAATGCCGAGGACGTCCAACTGGTGGCGGATGTCCAGATGGTTGGTGGGCTCGTCGAGGATCAGCAGCGAGGGCTGCTGGGCCAGGGCCCGGGCGATGAGCACGCGCTGGCGCTCCCCGCCGGACAGCCGGTCGAACGGCCGGTCGGCGAGGGCGGTCCCGCCCACCGACGCGAGGGCCGACGCGATCAGCAGGGCGTCCTTCGCGGTGTCGCCGGCGAGCAGGCCCTTGTGCGGGGTGCGGCCCATGGCAACCACCTCACGCACCGTCAGATCGAATGAGGCGACCGGCTCCTGGACCACCGCCGCCAGGGTCTGCGCCAGCCTGCGCACCGGCAGGCCCCAGGCGTCGGCCCCGTCGACCCGGATCAGCCCGGCGTCGGGGCGCAGGACGCGGTAGACGGTGCGCAGCAGGCTGGACTTGCCGCTGCCGTTGGGGCCGACCAGGCCGATGACCTCGCCGGGGCCGGCGTGCAGGGAGACGTCCCGTACCAGATGGCGCGAGCCGGCGCTCAGGCTGACGCCCTCGATGCTCAGCGGGACGCCTTCGACGGCGAGTTCGTCCGCGCTCATGCCGCTCCTCGTTCGGTGTTCCGCCGGGCGTCACGGCGCATGAGCCAGAGGAAGAAGGGACCGCCGCACAGCGCCGTGAGCACTCCCACCGGAAGCTCCGTCGGCGCCGCGACGGTACGGGCGGCGACGTCGGCCCAGATCAGGAAGACGGCCCCGCCCAGAGCGGCCGTCGGCAGCACCCGGCGGTGGTCGCCGCCGACGAGGAGCCGCACGGTGTGCGGCAGCATCAGACCGACGAAGCCGATCGGCCCGGACGCCGCGACCAGCACCCCGGTGACCAGGGACAGCAGGACGAACATGCGGGCCCGGAACCGGGCGACGTCGAGCCCCATCGTGCCGGCCGCCTCCTCGCCCGCCAGGAGCAGGTTGAGGTTGCGCGCCTGCGCCAGGAGGACGGCGATGCCCAGCAGCAGGGCGGTGCTCGGCAGGCGGAGCGCGTCCCAGTCGGCGCCGCCGAGACCGCCGAGGGTCCAGGCGAGCACGGCCCGGGCCTCGTTGCCCCGGCTGCCGGTGAGCAGCAGCAGATCCGTCATCGCGGTGAGCACCGAGGCGATCGCCACGCCGGACAGCACCAGCCGCACCGAGGTGATGCGACCGCCGGTGCGCGCGGTCGCGTACACCACCAGCAGCGCGCCCAGGGCGCCGGCGAACGCGGCGACCGGCAGCGACACGGAACCGACCGCCCCCGCGCCGAGGACGATCACCGAGACCGCGCCCAGGGAAGCCCCGGAGGAGATGCCCAGCAGATACGGCTCGGCGAGCGGGTTGCGGATCAGCGCCTGCATGGCGGTGCCCACCACGGCCAGCCCGGCCCCGGTGACGGCGCCGAGCAGCACCCGCGGCGCGCGCACCTCCAGCACGATCGTCTCCCGCGCCCGGGTCCAGGTGGGCTCCGTCCAGTCGGCGCCCAGCGCGTGCGTGACGATGCCCCAGACCTGTCCGGGCGGCACGTGCACCGAACCGATGGCCAGGCCGGCCGTGGCGGAGATCGCCAGCAGCAGCGTGAGAACGCCCAGCGCGAGCCCGAGGGGCACCCGGCCCGCGCGGCCCGCGCGGCCCTCGCGGCGCGCGCGCCGCGCGGCCGGCCCGGTGGCGGGGCCGGCCGTCGCGGCCGCCCGCGTCACCGGAAGCTCTCGGGATGCAGGCCGCGGGCCAGGCCGTCCACCGCGTACGCCGACCGGATGCCGACCAGCGTCGCGGTCAGCGGCAGCGCCACGAACCGCTTGTTCCTGATGGCGGGGACGTCGGCCAGGGCCGGCTGGGAGAGCAGGAACTTCTTCTTCTCCTCGACGCTGCCGGAGCCCTCGTAGTCGTAGACGGCGATGACCTCCGGCTTGCGGGCCACGACCTGCTCCCAGGAGACGTCCCCGAAGACGTTGTCGAGGTCCGCGAAGACGTTCCGGCCGCCGGCCAGGCCGATCAGCTCGTTGCCCAGGCCCTTGCCGCCCGCGGTGAAGGCCGACTTGCTGCCGCTGTCGTAGACGAAGACGGGCACCTCGGGCCGGTCCGCGACCGCAGCGGTGGCCTCGCCGACGCGCTTCTCCAGGTCGGACACCAGGGCGGAGGCGCGGTCCTGCACGCCGAAGAGACGGCCGACGGTGCGGATCTCCTCGTAGGTGTCCTCCATCGTCACCTGCTTCTTCTTCCCGGCGCAGTACTCGCGGTTGAGATAGGTGTCGATGCCCGCGTCCGCGAACGCCTTGCGGGACCGGCCCTCGTTCTCGGCGAAGGCGCTGGCGTAGCCGCCGTAGACGAAGTCGGGCTCCGCGTCCAGGATCGACTCGAAGGACGGCTCCCGTTTCGCCAGCTCGGGTATCGCCGCGAAGTCCTTCCTGAGCTCGGGCAGGACCGCCGAGTCGGGGAAGGCGGTGCCGACCATGCGGTCCTTCAGACCCAGCGCGAGCAGCAGCTCGGCCGGGTGCTGATGGATGGTGACGACGCGGGAGGGCGGCTTGTCATACGTCGTCCTGACGCCGCAGTTGTCGATGGTGACCGGGAAGCCCTCGGCCGGCGACGCGCCGGCACTCGGCCGGTCGGGGGAGTCCCCGCCGGCGCCGCAGCCGGAGGCCAGCAGGGCGGTGGTCAGGACCACGGCCCCGGCGACGGCGCGCAGGCCGCGGCGGGGCCGGGCGGGGGAAGAACCGGGTCGGCGGGGGATGCCGAAATACACGTAGAGCCTCCTGGGGAGTCCGCGCTCCTCAAAACGGGCCCGCGACAGGTCAGTGTCCTGACTCCCGGATCGACGTCCCCCGCACGCCGTGCCGCGCCGGGCGCGGTGGCGTGCCGGAGGGGTGCGCTCCCCGGTCACAGTGGCGGGACCGCGCCGGATTCGCACCGGCTTCCTGGCTCCCGTCGCGGCTATGACCTGGTGATATTACGGTTCCTTGAGGCAGGGGCACAAAATACGCCCATGTGGGTGATCGCACACTGGGGGAACCGTCCCCGCCGCCCCGGTCCTCGCCGGAGTTCTCGCGGGGAGCGATCCGGGCGGCCGGGAGGGGCCGGCGTCAACACGAGATTCCCGGTGTCTCGCCTTCAATGTAAAAAGGTGGAAAAACGGGTAAACCATCGTGCTGTGCGCGACATCCTCCCTGGCGTGATGAGCCTGACGGGGACACCATTCTTCCTGACCACGATCGTGCTGGCCGTGGTCAGCGTGATGCTTCCCCTGCTGTTGTGGGGGCGGGTCCGAGGGCCCGCCGTGGTGCGCGGCGCGGCCCGTCTGACGATGCTCGTCCTCGCGCAGGGGGCGGCCGTGCTGAGCGTCTTCGTGATGGTCAACAACACCAACGGCCTCTACGACAACTGGGCCGATCTGCTGGGCACCGGGCAGCACGTCGTGGTCGCCCCGAACCTCGGGCGCGACGGCCTGGGCACGCACAAGCAGCTGGCGAACGAGCCGAAGGTCGTCCAGCGCTTCGGCCCGACGCACGACGCCCGGATGGGTCCCGGCGTCCGCGTCACCCAGGTGAACGGCCGGGTCTCGGGGGTGCACGGCGAGGTGTACGTGTGGCTGCCGCCGCAGTACGACCAGCCGGCGTACCGTCACCGGAGATTCCCCGTGGTCGAACTGCTGGGCGGTTTCCCGGGATCCGCGAAGGCGTGGTTCAGCAGCCTGCGGGTGCAGTCGCAGCTGGAGGCCGGCATGCGCAGCGGGGAGGTCGCCCCGTTCATCCTCGTCGAACCGCGGACCAATGTGCTGCCCGGTCAGGACACCGGGTGCGCCAATGTGCCGGGCGTCGTGGACGCCGAGTCATGGCTGAGCGTGGACGTCCGGCAGATGGTGATCGACAACTTCCGCGCCCGCAGGGGCGCGAGCGGCTGGGCCGTCGCCGGGTACTCGGCCGGGGCGCACTGCGCCGCGAAGATGGCGCTCGCCCACCCCGAGCGGTACCGGGCCGCCGTGGGCCTTTCGGGTTACAACGACCCGGCGGCCGAACCGCTGTCCCTCACCGCCCGTTCCCCCGAACTGCGGCGGACCAACAACCCGCTGTGGATCCTCCGCCACGCGACCACCCCGCCCCGCGTCTCGCTCTATCTCTCGGGCAACCGGAACGACGGCTACCGGGACGGTCTGGCGCTGCGCCGTGCCGCGCTGCCCCCGACCCGGGTCGTGGTGGCCGAGGTGATCGGGCCGCACACCACCGGCGTGTGGAGGCGCCAGGTGCCGCAGGTCTTCCGCTGGCTGACCTCGGAACTCTCGCCCTTCGCGGTACATCGTGCGGCGCCGGCGAGGGGCGTATGAGGCAGCCGCCCCGCTGACGCCGTCGGCCGGTGCGGTGCAGCGCCGCCGGTCCGGCGCACCGCCGGTCCGTACGCACGCCACCGGTCCGGTGAGCCGCCGTCCCGTACGCACCGCCGTCCCGTACGCACCGCCGTCCCGTGCTCGCCGCCGGGCCGTCCCGCTCCGGGGCGCCCCAGCGGCGGACGAACGGGTGAACCGCTGCGCCGGCCGGAGGACAGGGGCCCGTTCCGCGACCATGCCCGACGCGGTCGCCGACCTTACGTTGGTGGCATGGCGGCGATCAGTGGTCGGAGGCGGTGGGAAGGGCCCCGGCCCGGTGCGCTGGAAGCACTGGGCCTCTTCGCGCTGTTCGTCATGTCGGTCCTGGCCGCCTCGATCGTGCCCCACGCACGCGAGTTCTCGCTCCGCTGGACCGGCGTGCTCCTGGCGGGCATCGGTTGCGCCGCGCTGCTGTGGCGACGCCGTCACCCGGTCGGCGTACTGGCCGTCGCGGTGGGCTGCGGGATGGCCTTCCAGATGCTCGGATTCCGCGACAGCCCGCTGGTGATCAGTCCCGTGCTGGTGTCGGTCTACACCGTCGCCGCACTGACCGACCGGCGGGTGACCTGGACCGTGGCGCCGTTGTCGGCCGCCATCCTGGTGGGCACCGCCGTGATCTGCGATCCGCGCTCCTGGCTCGCTCCCGACAACGCGGCGATGCTGGCGTGGACGGCTCTGCCGGCCGCCGTCGGGGACGGGGTGCGCTCCCGCCGCGCCTATGTGGCGGCGGTGGAGGAGCGGGCCGAGCACGCGGAACGCACTCGCGAGCAGGAGGCGCAGCAGCGGGTGGCGGCCGAACGGGTGCGGATCGCGCGCGAACTGCACGACATCGTCGCCCACCACATCGCCCTGATCAACGCCCAGGCGGGCGTGGCCGTCCACCTCGTGGAGCGGCGTCCGGAGAAGATCCTGGCAGCCCTGGAGGACATCCGGGACACCAGCCGGTCCGCCCTGGACGAACTGCGCGTGACCGTGGGGCTGCTGCGGCAGTCCGGCGACCCGGTGACGCCGCGCGACCCGATGCCGGGCCTGGCCCGCGTGCCGGCGCTCCTCGCGTCGTTCGAGCGCGCCGGGCTCACCGTGAGCCACACCCGGCACGGCGTCGCCGAACCGCTCGCACCGGCGGTCGACCTGGCCGCGTACCGGATCGTGCAGGAGGCCCTGACCAACGTGCACAAGCACGCGGGCGCCGACCACGCGCGGCTCTACCTGCACTACCGCCCCGAGCGGCTGACGATCACCGTGGAGAACGACGGACGGACCGGAGCGAACCCCACCTGCAAGGGGACGGGACACGGGCTGATCGGGATGCGCGAGCGCGCCTCCACGGTCGGCGGCCGACTGTACGCGGGCGTGCGCCCCGAGGGCGGCTTCACGGTGACCGCCGAACTGCCCCTGCGCCCCGGTCCGGTCATGAGCGAACCACCGAGGAGGGACGGGAGTGACGATTCGCGTACTGCTGGCCGATGACCAGGCCCTGCTGCGGGGCACCTTCAGGATGCTGTTCGACTCCACGGACGACATGGAGACGGTGGGGGAGGCGTCCAACGGGGAGGAGGCGCTGGAACTGGCCCGCGCGGAGCGGCCCGACGTGGTGCTGATGGACATCCGCATGCCGGAGATGGACGGCCTCGAAGCCACCCGGCTCATCAGCGAGTCCGAGGACCTCGCCGCGGTGAAGGTGCTGATCCTGACGACCTTCGAGGACGACGAGCATGTCGCCGAGGCCCTGCGCGCCGGGGCCAGCGGCTTCCTCGGCAAGGGCGCCCGCCCCGACGAACTGCTCGACGCCGTCCGCACGATCGCCGCCGGCGAGGCACTGCTGTCGCCGTCGGCGACCCGGGCGCTGATCGGACGTTTCCTCGCGCAGCCGGACCCGTGCCCGGCGGGCGTGCACGAGCGGCTGGCGTGCCTGACGCGCAGGGAACTCGATGTGGTGGGGCTGGCGGCGCTGGGGCTGTCGAACGACGAGATCGCCGAGCGCCTCTTCGTCAGTCCGCTGACCGCCAAGACCCACGTCAACCGGGCCATGACCAAGCTGGCCGCCCGCGACCGGGCCCAGCTCGTCGTCATCGCCTACCAGTGCGGCCTGGTGAGCCCCGCGGCGGAACCGGGACCGGTGCAGTCGCGGTAGCGGCGGGGCGAGGGCGCGGCTTCCGGGAGCGCCCGGAGCGGAGCAGGCGGGGGCTCGCGCACCGCGTCGCGTCGTGCCGCGTTTCCCGGTGGCCGCTTCCGGTACGGGTGCGGTGCGGGCCGGTGGGCCGGTGGTAGAGGGGCGCGGCGGGTACCACGGCGGTGGTAGTCGGAATCGCTGCGGCGGGACGACGCGCGAGGGGCCCTTCCCGGGCGAGAGTGAGAGGGCGAACGGAGGTGTCGCCATGATCGAAGCCCACTGCCCCGGCGAGCGGTATGACGCCGATCCGACCGGCACCGCCCGTGCGGTCCCCGGGACCGCGCCCGGTGCGGCGGAACACCGCTCAGCCCGCGCCGGCGAGCCGGCCGCCCGCTGGGCGCCGCAGGCCGCCGTCTCACCGGAACTCTCACGTCCGAGCCCCCGGCCCGACGACCGCGCGCCCGGCTCCGCGGCACAGGAAGGACCCCCTGCCATGCTCACCGCAACTCCGAAGCGCAGCACCCTCGGCGAACGCCCCGCCGTGACGCCCGCCCCCGCCCTGTACGCGGGCGACGAGACGGTCACCCCGGGGGCCCACCCGGTCGGCCGGTCCCACCCGGCCACCCGCGCGGCACGGCGGGAGAGGGACGACGTCCGCTCCGCGCTCCCCGCGCACCTGCTCCTTCTCCGCGACGCCCTGGCCGACCGCGACGGCCGGAGCCGGCGGACGGAGACGTCCGCCCGGACCGGGACCCGCCCGGGCGCGCCCCGGCGGCCCGCGCCGGTGCGTACGGGCGGGGCGAAGCAGCTCACCCTGTCCGAGTGGGTCAGCAGGACCGCCAGGATCGGGACCACGGACGACGGGCGAGCGGCCACGCGCTGAGACCTCGCGACGGGGCAGGGCCGCCCTGCCGGAGCCTCCCGGGGCCCCGGCAGGGCGGCGCTCCATGTGATGAGTTCGCTCTATGCGGTGAGTCCGCTCCATGCGGTGAGTCCGCCGGCCTCACGCCCTGCCTCGGCTCGGTGCCTCGGCCGGCCGGGTGATTCCGGCCCGGCGCCGGGACCGGCATCGCCACCGCGCCGGGACGGCCGGGCGACGCCTGTGCCGGATGACTGCGTCGGGACGGCCCGCGCCGGACGGCCCGGGTCCACCGGCGTATGGTGCGTCCGCCGTCATCCGACCCGGCCCCCGGTATGCGTCACCCGACCCGGTCCCCGGTGTCCGGCTCGCGGCTCACTCGCCGCCTTCCTTCCGGTCGTCCCGGTCGTCGTCGACGATCTCCGCGTCGACGACGTCGTCCTCGCCTCCGCCCGGGCCCGCCCCGTCGGGCGAACCGTCGCCGGTCGCGCCTTCTCCGGAGGCCCCCGCCCGGGACTGCGCGTACAACGCGGAGCCGATCCGCTGCGCGGCGGTCCGCGCCTTCTCGGTGGCGGCGCGGATCTCGGCGGTGTCCTCGCCCTTGAGCTTCTCCTCGACCTCCGTGAGCGCTCCCTCGGTCTCCGTGCGCACGTCCTCGGGGATCTTGTCGGCGTTGTCCTGCAGCATCTTCCTGGTCTGGTACAGGAGGGTCTCCGCCTGGTTGCGGGTCTCGGCGGCCTCGCGGCGGCGGTGGTCCTCCTCCGCGTACTGCTCGGCGTCGCGCACCATGCGGTCGATGTCGTCCTTCGGCAGCGAGGAGCCGCCGGTGACGGTCATCTTCTGCTCCTTGCCGGTGCCGAGGTCCTTGGCGGTGACGTGCATGATGCCGTTGGCGTCGATA
>NZ_JBAGJZ010000027.1:0-116569 GCF_037034285.1 Streptomyces tyrfis
CCCCCCCCCCCCCCCCCCCCCCCGCGTCCCCGTTCTCACACCGGGCGGAACCAGACCGTGGCCAGCGGCGGCAGCGTCAGCGGCAGGCTGCCGGGCCGGCCGTGCGCCGCCACCGGTTCGGCCTTCAGCGGATCGGGGTGGCGGACATCGCCGCCGCCGTACCGCGCCGCGTCCGTGTTGAGCACCTCCGCCCACGCCGCCGGGCCGCCGAACACGTCCGGCACACCGATCCGGTACCCGTGCCGCACCACCGGGGAGAAGTTGCTGACGCAGAGCAGCGGCGAGCCGTGCCGGTCGAGGCGGAGGAACGCGAAGACGTTGTCCTCGGCCGCGCCGCCGTCCACCCAGGAGAAGCCCTCCGGCACGGTGTCGCACTGCCAGAGCGCGGGGGTGGCCCGGTACACCGCGTTCAGGTCGCCGACCAGGGCGCGCACGCCCCGGTGGTCGCCGGCCGACGCGTACGCCGGGTCGAGCAGCCACCACTCCGGGCCGTGCTCCTGCGACCACTCCGCCCCCTGGGCGAACTCCTGCCCCATGAAGAGGAGTTGCTTGCCCGGGTGGGCCCACATGAAGCCGAGGTAGGCGCGGTGATTGGCGCGCCGCTGCCACCAGTCTCCGGGCATCTTGCTCACCAGCGCCTGCTTGCCGTGCACCACCTCGTCGTGTGAGATCGGCAGCACATAGTTCTCGCTGTACGCGTACACCATCGAGAAGGTCATCTCGTCGTGGTGGTACTTGCGGTGCACCGGGTCCTTCGTCATGTACTGGAGCGAGTCGTGCATCCAGCCCATGTTCCACTTCAGCCCGAAGCCCAGGCCGCCGTAACCGCCGTGCCCGACATGGTGGGTGGCGCGGGTCACGCCGTCCCAGGCGGTGGACTCCTCCGCGATGGTGACGACGCCCGGGTTGCGCCGGTAGACGGTCGCGTTCATCTCCTGGAGGAAGGCGACGGCATCCGGATTCTCCCGGCCACCGTGCTCGTTGGGCGACCACTGCCCGTCCTCGCGCGAGTAGTCGAGGTACAGCATCGAGGCGACGGCGTCGACCCGCAGTCCGTCGACGTGGAACTCCTCGCACCAGTAAGTGGCGTTGGCGACCAGGAAGTTGCGCACCTCCTTGCGCCCGTAGTCGAACTCCAGCGTGCCCCAGTCCGGGTGCGCCGCCCGCGCCGGGTCCGTGTGCTCGTACAGCGGACGGCCGTCGAACTCCGCGAGCGCCCAGTCGTCACGCGGGAAGTGCGCGGGCACCCAGTCCATGATCACGCCGATCCCGGCCCGGTGCAGGGCGTCCACGAGGCAGCGGAAGTCGTCCGGGGCGCCCAGACGGGACGTCGGCGCGTAGAAGCCGGTGACCTGATACCCCCAGGACCCGCCGAAGGGATGCTCGGCGACCGGCATCAGCTCCACATGCGTGAACCCCAGATCCCGGACGTACGCGGGCAGCTGCTCGGCGAGTTGACGATAGGTCAGGCCAGGTCGCCAGGACGGGAGATGGACCTCGTACACGGAGAACGGGGCCTCGTGCACCGGCACGTCCCCGCGGTGCGCCATCCACTCCTGGTCCCGCCACTCGTGGTGCGAGGCGGTCACGATCGAGGCGGTGGCGGGCGGCACCTCGGCGCGGCGCGCCATGGGGTCGGCGCGCGT
This sequence comes from Streptomyces tyrfis, assembly GCF_037034285.1. Taxonomy (NCBI): domain Bacteria; kingdom Bacillati; phylum Actinomycetota; class Actinomycetes; order Kitasatosporales; family Streptomycetaceae; genus Streptomyces; species Streptomyces tyrfis. The sequence continues at coordinate 1,647 of NZ_JBAGJZ010000027.1, forward strand.
GGTGTGCGAACCGTCGGGGCGGCAGACGTCGAACTTGTAGAGCGTGCCCTCCCCGATGTCCGGCAGGAACAGCTCCCACACCCCGCTGGCGCCGAGCGAACGCATCGGGAAGCCGGCGCCGTCCCAGAAGTTGAAGTCCCCGACGACCCGCACCCCGCGCGCGTCGGGGGCCCAGACGGTGAACCGGGTGCCGGTCACGCCCTGGTGCTCCATGGGCCGCGCGCCGAGGGCGTTCCACAGCTCCTCGTGCCGTCCCTCGCCGATCAGGTGGAGATCGAGTTCGCCCAGCGAGGGCAGGAAGCGGTACGGGTCGTGGACCTCGGCCTCGTGTTCGTCGTAGGCCACCAGGAGCCGGTAGTCGGGCAGCGACGCCATGGGCAGCAGCCCGGAGAAGAGCCCGTCCCCGTCGTCGTGGAGCCGCGCCCGGAGCCCCCTGGCCAGCACCGTCACCGCCCGCGCGTACGGACGCAGCACCCGGAGGACGACCCCGCCGCGCACCGGGTGGACGCCGAGCAGATCGTGCGGGGCGTGGTGCTCCCCGGCGAGCAGCCGGGCCCGGTCGCCGTCGTGGAGGGACGGCGCCTCGCGGACCCCCTGCCCGCCGCCGGTGCCGACGGGCGGGCGCTCCGAAGCGGCGCCGCCGGCGGCGGGCGCGGCGAGGCCGACGGATGCCGGGGTGGGCGCGGGGGAGCCGACGGGCGCGGGCGCGCCCGGTTCCACGGCGGACATGGCGGACGCGGCGGGGTCGGCGGCGGGCTCCGCGGGCCGCGCGGTGGACGGTCTTCTCCGACGGGCCGGGGCGGCGGCGGGCGTTTCCACGACGGGCGCGCCGGGGCCGGGCGTCGCGCGGACCGGTGACCCCGCGGCGGACGTCTCGACGGCGGGCGTCTCGCGTACGGACGTTCCGGCGGTGGGCGTTCCCGGGGCGGGCGCCCCCCGGACCGGTGTTCCCGGTGCGAGTGTCGCCCGTGCGGGCGTTCCGGGAGCGGGCGTTTCGAGGGACGGCTTGCGGGCGGTCACGGGGGACGGCCTCCTTCGCGGGGTGGGTGGGGCACTCGGGCGGTACGTCAGTCCGGGACGGTGGCCAGCCGGTGGATCGCGGCCATCGGGACGGGCAGCCAGTCGGGCCGGTGCCGTGCCTCGTACAGCACCTCGTAGACCGCCTTGTCGGTCTCGTGGGCGCGCAGCAGCTCCGGTTCGCCGCGGGGGTCGGCGCCCGCCGCCTCCGCGTACCCCTCGCAGTAGGCGGTGCGGCAGCGCGCCGCCCACTCGTCGTTCCACGGCCGGTGCGAGCGGGCCGCGTAGTCGAACGAGCGGAGCATCCCGGCCACGTCGCGCACCGGCGGCTGTGGGCGGCGGCGCTCGGCCAGCGGCTTGGCCGGTTCGCCCTCGAAGTCGATCAGCGACCAGAAGCCGTCGGCCGCGCGCAGGGTCTGGCCGAGGTGGAGATCGCCGTGGACGCGCTGGGCCGCCCAGTCGCGGCCCCGGTCCCCGAGCGAGGCCACCGCGTCGAAGGCCGTGCGCAGCCCGGGCACGTACGGCGCCAGCGCGGGCACCGCGCGCGCCGCTGCCTCCAGCCTGCGCACCATCCCGGCCGCCAGGTGCTCGGTCTGGGCGGGGCGCAGCGCGGGCGTGGGCAGCGCGGCGGCCAACGCGGTGTGGACCTCCGCGGTGGCCCGGCCCAGGGCGCGGGCCTCGCCGGTGAAGTCATGGCCCCGGGCGAGCGCGCGCAGCGCGAGCAGCCAGCCGTCCTCCGCGCCGCGCAGGAACGGCTGGAGGACCCCCAGGGTCAGCGGCTCGGGGGCGGTGGCCTCGAACCAGGCGACGGGGGCGGGCACCCGCCCGCAGCCCTCGCGGGCGAGCGCCAGCGGAAGCTCCAGATCGGGGTTGGTGCCGGGGAAGACCCGGCGGAAGATCTTGAGGATGTAGGCGTCGCCGTAGACCAGCGAGGTGTTGGACTGCTCGGTGTCCAGCACGCGCGGCGCCGGCCCCGCGGCGAGGGGCGCGCCGCCCCGGTCGAAGCGCAGGGCGCCGAGCGCGCCGGGGGTACGGAACCGTTCCAGCAGCAGCGCGGCGAGGCGCGGATCGTGCAGTCCCTCGTAGACCGTGCTGCCCGCGAGCGGCCCGTTCGCCGGGCGTCCGATGAACGCGGGCGCCAGCCGGGGCGGCAGCGCCGCCCGTACGCCGAGCAGCAGTTGGTAGCAGTCGGCGGGCCAGCGCGCGGGCGCGGACGGCTGATGCGCCCGCACCAGCAGATGGAGCAGCCCGGCCCCCGTCCCGGCGGCCACGGAAGGGGCGTCCACCGGCAGCATCTCGGTCGCCGACACCAGCGAGAAACCGGTGATCGGCTGTCCCTTGCCCGCGAACCACCGCTGCCGCGGCAGCCATTCGCGCAACAGGGGGGCGAGAGACGGAAGCAGGGCTGTGCTGTCGGCCAGGGCGACCCGAAGGGATGCAGCCTCCGACATGGCAACGCGTCCTTTCCCCGGGCACACCACAGGATGTGAAGAGTGTCCAGGATTGCGGCATTGGCTGTCCGACTGTGCGGGACGTGTCGGGTCAGGATGGTCCGTACGGACTCGACTGGGGGAGGGGCTGGAGGCGCGGGAGCGGCTGAGGGTGTACGGGAAGGAGCCGGAGGCGTGCGGGAAGGAACTGGAGGTACGGAAGGCGCTGGGGGCCTGGAAGGTCTGGAGGGGCCGGAAGAGCTGAAGGACGGGAGGGGGCCGGGACGGGCGTGCCCGTGCGGGGCGGCGTGAACCGCCCCGCGGTCCGTGCCGCGCGGTGATGTGACGCACCGTCAGGCCGACGGCGCCTCCTTCCGCAGCCGGAACCAGTAGAACCCGTGCCCCGCGAGGGTCAGCAGGTAGGGCAGCCGGCCGATGGCGGGGAAGCGCACCCCGCCGATCAGCTCGACCGGATGCCGTCCGTCGTACGACTGGAGATCGAGCTCCGTGGGCTGCGCGAACCGCGAGAAGTTGTGCACGCACAGCACCAGGTCGTCCCCGTGCTCACGGGTGAAGGCGAGCACCGCGGGGTTGGAGGACGGCAGTTCGTTGAACGAGCCGAGCCCGAAGGCCGGGTTCTGCTTGCGGATCTCGATCATCCGCCGGGTCCAGTGCAGCAGCGATGACGGCGAGGCCATCGACGCCTCGACGTTGGCGACCTGGTAGCCGTAGACCGGATCCATGATCGTGGGCAGGTAGAGCCGCCCGGGATCGCTGGAGGAGAAACCGGCGTTGCGGTCGGGCGTCCACTGCATCGGGGTGCGCACCGCGTCCCGGTCGCCCAGCCAGATGTTGTCGCCCATCCCGATCTCGTCCCCGTAGTAGAGGATCGGCGAGCCGGGCAGCGACAGCAGCAGCGCGGTGAACAGCTCGATCTGGTTGCGGTCGTTGTCCAGCAGGGGGGCGAGCCGGCGGCGGATGCCGATGTTGGCGCGCATCCGCGGGTCCTTGGCGTACTCCGCGTACATGTAGTCGCGTTCTTCGTCCGTGACCATTTCGAGGGTGAGCTCGTCGTGGTTGCGCAGGAAGATGCCCCACTGGCAGTTGTCCGGGATCGCCGGGGTCTTCGCCAGGATTTCGGAGACCGGGTAGCGGCTCTCCCGGCGGACCGCCATGAAGATCCGCGGCATCACGGGGAAGTGGAACGCCATGTGGCACTCGTCCCCGCCGCCCTCGTAGTCGCCGAAGTAGTCGACGACGTCCTCCGGCCACTGGTTGGCCTCGGCCAGCAGCACGGTGTCCGGGTAGTGCGCGTCGATCTCCTTGCGGACCCGCTTGAGGAAGTCGTGCGTCTCCGCGAGGTTCTCGCAGTTGGTGCCCTCGCGCTGGTAGAGGTACGGCACGGCGTCCAGCCGGAACCCGTCGATGCCGAGGTCCAGCCAGAACCGCAGCGCGGCGAGGATCTCGTCCTGCACCGCCGGGTTCTCGTAGTTGAGGTCGGGCTGGTGGGAGAAGAACCGGTGCCAGTAGTACTGCTTGCGCACCGGGTCGAACGTCCAGTTGGAGGTCTCCGTGTCGACGAAGATGATCCGGGCGTCCGGGAACTGCTTGTCGTCGTCGGCCCAGACGTAGTAGTCGCCGTACGGGCCGTCCGGGTCGGTGCGGGACTGCTGGAACCACTCGTGCTGATCGCTCGTGTGGTTCATGACGAAGTCGATGATCACGCGCATGCCGCGCTGGTGGGCGGCGTCGACGAACTCCACGAAGTCGGCGAGGTCGCCGAACTCCGGCAGCACGGCGGTGTAGTCGGAGACGTCGTAACCGCCGTCGCGCAGCGGTGACTTGAAGAACGGCGGCAGCCAGAGGCAGTCGACGCCGAGCCACTGGAGGTAGTCCAGCTTGGCGGTGATGCCCCTGAGGTCGCCGATGCCGTCGCCGTTGGAGTCCTGGAAGGACCGGACGAGTACCTCGTAGAAGACGGCGCGCTTGAACCAGTCGGGATCGCGGTCCTTGGCCGGTGTGTCCTCGAACGTGTCGTGGACGGGCTCATTGACGATCATGGTGTGGGTGACCCTCCGGTAGACGGGGACGGTCGCAGGGCCACGATGTGCGCGGGCGTGACGCCCGGCTCCAGGCGCACATAGAAGGTCCTGCCCCAGTGATAGGTGTCGCCGGTGAGCTCGTCGCGCACCGGCACGGGCTCGTGCCGGTCGAGGCCGAGTCGCGACATGTCCAACGAGACCGTGGCCTCCTGGGTGTGGTGCGGGTCGAGGTTCACGACCATCAGGACGACGTCCGGCCCGGAGCGCTTGCTGTACGCGATCACCGCGTCGTTGTCGGTGGAGTGGAAGTGCACCTCGCGCAGTTGCTGGAGTGCCGGGTGGCGGCGCCTGACGCGGTTGAGGCAGGTGATGAGCGGGGCCAGCGAACGGCCCTCGCGCTCGGCCGCCTCCCAGTCCCTGATCCGGATCCGGTACTTCTCCGAGTCGAGGTACTCCTCGCTGCCGGGCCGGACCGGGGTGTTCTCGCAGAGCTCGTACCCCGCGTACACGCCCCAGGACGGGGAAAGCGTGGCGGCGAGCACGGCCCGCGCCTCGAAGGCCGGGCGTCCCCCGGTCCGGAGGTGCGCGGGCAGGATGTCCGGGGTGTTCACGAAGAAGTTGGGCCGCATGAACGGGGCGGTCTCGCTCGCCAGTTCCGTGACGTACTCGGTGAGCTCCCGCTTGCTCTCGCGCCAGGTGAAGTACGTGTAGGACTGCTGGAACCCGACGGCCGCGAGCGCGCGCATCATCGCGGGCCGGGTGAACGCCTCGGCCAGGAAGATCACGTCCGGATCGGCGCCGTTGACCTCGGCGATCACCTTCTCCCAGAAGACCACCGGTTTGGTGTGCGGATTGTCCACCCGGAAGATCCGCACCCCGTGGTCCATCCAGAAACGGAGAATTCTGACCGATTCCGCGATCAGGCCGTCCATGTCCTGGTCGAAGGCGATCGGATAGATGTCCTGGTACTTCTTCGGGGGGTTCTCGGCATAGGCGATCGAGCCGTCCGCGCGGTGCCGGAACCACTCCGGGTGCTCCTCGACCCAGGGGTGGTCCGGAGAACACTGGAGCGCGAAGTCCAGCGCGACCTCCATGCGGAGCGTGCGGGCCGTCGCGACGAAGTGGTCGAAGTCGTCGAGGGTGCCGAGATCCGGGTGGACGGCGTCGTGCCCGCCCTCCGCCGAGCCGATCGCCCATGGCACGCCCACGTCGTGCGGTCCGGCGCAGAGCGCGTTGTCGGGGCCCTTGCGGTGGGTGACGCCGATGGGGTGGACGGGCGGGAGGTAGACCACGTCGAACCCCATGGCGGCGACCGCGGGCAGCCGCTCGGCGGCGGTGCGGAAGGTGCCGCTGACGATACGGGCGGGGGGCGTGGGGGCCGCCGGGCTCGCGGGCGCCGGGGCCGTCGGGGGAACGGGTGCGGTCCAGGCCGCCCGGTCCGTCCGGTTCGCCAGGCCCGCCGGTCCGGTCGGGGTCCCCGGCTCCACCGGTTCGAGCCGGGCGCCCTCCGAGCGGGGGAACAGCTCGTACCAGGAGCCGAACAGGGCCCGCCGGCGCTCGACCAGCAGCGGGAGCGGCTCGGAGGCGGTGAGCAGTTCGCGCAGCGGATGACGGCCGAGCGCGTCCACCACCTCGGGGCGGAGCGCCGCCGCCAGCCGGGCGGCGGCCGGGCGGGACGCGTCGCGCAGCGCGTCGGCCGCGGCCAGCACGGCCTCGCGCCCGTCCCGTTTGGGCACGCCCGCGGCGGCCCGCTCGTGCAGTTCGGCGCCCTCCGCCAGGACCAGCGCGGTGTCGATCCCCGCCGGGATCTTCACCCCGGCCTCCTGCCGCCAGGTGGTGACCGGATCACACCAGGATTCGACCGTGTACGACCAATTCCCTTCGGCGTCCGGGGTGACCTCGGCGCCCCACCGGTCGGTGCCGGGGGCGAGCTCGCGCATCGGCGTCCACGGGCCCGGCCGTCCGCTCGGATCCAGCAGGACCACATTGGCGGCCACGGCGCCGTGCCCCTCCCCGAAGACCGTCGCGGTGACCTGGAAGGTCTCGCCGACCACGGCCTTGGCGGGCCTTCTGCCGCAGTCGACGAGCGGGCGGACGTCGAGGACGGGAATGCGACCGATCATGGAATCCTCTGGGGGGGGGCTGGGCTGGGCTGGGCTGGGCTCGGGCCGAGCAGGGCGCGCCGGCGGCGCGATGCGCGAGACGCGCGCGGCGCGACCGGAGGGGGCCCGTCCTTTCTAGCCGCTCGGTCGACGACTGAAGGGGCGTGGGCGTGGCCGCCCCTGTCCGCTTTCACTCGGATGGCAGTCGAACAGCGGCGACGAGAGTGTCATGCGGTTATGAAAAGGTGCGGAATTTTTCGAATTCGTACTGCGTTCGGGCGGAATTCGCGCAGGTATGTGCCGCGTCCTGTCCGTATGCGTCCGTTCGGCCCACCGGGAGCCCCTGCCGCCGCGCAGGCCGCGGTGCGTCCGCCGGGAACGGCGGCTCCCCTGCCAAGGTGGAGCGCGTGAAGGCCATTCGTCGTTTCACCGTGCGCCCCGTTCTGCCCGAACCCCTTCGACCGCTCAGCGATCTCGCCCGCAATCTGCGCTGGTCCTGGCATGCCGAGACCCGTGAACTCTTCCGGGCCGTCGACCCGGCGGCCCGGACGACGGCGGAGTGCGACCCGGTGCGCCTCCTCGGCTCCGTGTCCGCCGGGCGGCTCGCCGAGCTGGCCGCGGACGAACGGTTCCTGCGCCGCCTGGCGGAGGCGTCCGAGGACCTCCGGGACTACCTGGACGGACCGCGGTGGTACCAGGAACAGCTCGGCCGGGGCGCGGAGCTCCCGGCCTCCGTCGCCTACTTCTCGCCCGAGTTCGGGGTCACCGCCGCCCTGCCCCAGTACTCCGGCGGGCTCGGCATCCTGGCCGGCGACCACCTCAAGGCCGCCAGCGACCTCGGCGTTCCGCTCGTCGCCGTCGGCCTGCTCTACCGGCACGGCTACTTCCGCCAGAGCCTGACCCGCGACGGCTGGCAGCAGGAGCACTATCCCGTGCTCGACCCGGACGAGCTGCCCCTCACCCCGCTCCGCGAGGCCGACGGCAGCCCCGCCCGGGTGGTGCTGGCGCTGCCCGGCGGCCGCTCGCTGCACGCCCACATCCGGCAGGCCCGGGTCGGGCGGGTGCCGCTGCTGATGCTGGACTCCGCCGTGGAGGAGAACGCGCCCGGCGAACGCGAGGTGACCGACCGGCTGTACGGCGGCGGCGGCGAGCACCGGCTGCTCCAGGAGATGCTCCTGGGCATCGGCGGGGTGCGCGCGGTGCGCACGTACTGCCGCCTCACCGGTCACCCGGCCCCCGAGGTGTTCCACACCAACGAGGGGCACGCCGGCTTCCTCGGCCTGGAGCGCATCCGCGAACTCGCGGACACCGGGCTGGACTTCGACGCGGCGGTCGAGTTCGTCCGGGCCGGCACGGTCTTCACCACGCACACGCCGGTGCCCGCCGGGATCGACCGGTTCGACCGGGAGCTCGTCGCCCGGCACTTCGGCGACGACGGCGAACTCCCCGGCGTGGCCGCGGAGAACGTCCTGCGCCTGGGCATGGAGACCTACCCCGGGGGCCAGCCGGAACTCTTCAACATGGCGGTGATGGGGCTGCGGCTGGCCCAGCGCGCCAACGGCGTCTCCACCCTCCACGGCCGGGTCGGCCGGGAGATGTTCGCCGGACTCTGGCCCGGCTTCGACGCCGACGAGGTGCCGATCACCTCGGTCACCAACGGCGTCCACGCGCCCACCTGGGTCGCCCCCGAGATCCTCCGGCTGGGCGGCTGCCACGACACCGCCCCCGCGAGCCGCCACGACACCGCTCCCGCGAGCCGGGAGGGCGTCCCCGGGCGCCGGGGCGGCGCCGCCGGCATCCCGGACCGCGAACTCTGGGACCTGCGCAGCGAGTTGCGCGCCCAACTGGTCGCCGAGGTGCGCGAAAGGCTCCGTGCCTCCTGGCTCGACCGGGGAGCCGAGCGGGCCGAACTCGGCTGGATCGACGGGGTGCTCGACCCGGACGTGCTCACCATCGGCTTCGCCCGCCGGGTGCCCTCGTACAAGCGGCTCACCCTGATGCTGCGCGACCGGGACCGGCTGCGGGAACTGCTCCTCCACCCGACCCGCCCGGTCCAGATCGTCGTCGCGGGCAAGGCACACCCCGCCGACGACGGCGGCAAACGGCTGGTACGGGAACTGGTGCGGTTCTCCGACGACCCCCGGGTCCGCCACCGCATCGTCTTCCTGCCCGACTACGGAATGGCCCTGGCGCGGAAGCTCTACCCGGGCTGCGACGTCTGGCTCAACAACCCGCTGCGCCCGCTGGAGGCGTGCGGCACCAGCGGAATGAAGGCGGCGCTCAACGGCTGCCTCAACCTCTCGGTGCTCGACGGCTGGTGGGACGAGTGGTACGAGCCCGACTTCGGCTGGGCGATCCCCACCGCCGACGGCCCGGCGGCGGACGAGGACCGCCGCGACGACCTGGAGGCCGGCGCGCTCTACGAGCTGATCGAGGACCGGATCGCGCCCCGCTTCTACGACCGGGACGGCGAGGGGCTCCCGGCGCGCTGGATCGGGATGGTCCGCCGGACCCTGCGCGACCTCGGCCCCAGGCTCCTCGCCGGACGCATGGTCGCCGAGTACGTGGAGCGGCTGTACGCGCCCGCGGCGCTGGCCCAGCGGACCATGGACCGGGACGCCGCCCGTCGGCTGGCCGCCTGGAAGGCGCGGGTCCGCGCCGCCTGGCCGGAGGTCGCCGTCGACCATGTGTCGGCCGGACCGGACGTCGCCGCGGCGGGCTCCGCCGAGCTGGGCGCGACGCTCGGCCTGCGGGCCCGGATCGCCCTCGGCGCGTTGCGGCCGGACGACGTGGAGGTGCAGGCGGTCGCCGGACCGGTGGACGCCGCCGACGGGATCTCGGACGCCCGGGTCTTCCCGCTGAAGCCCGCGGGCGGCCAGGACCTGGACGGCCACTGGTGCTACGAGGGGCCGTTGCCCCTGGACCGCACCGGCCCCTACGGCTGCACCGTGCGGGTGCTCCCCGCGCACCCGCTGCTCGCGACCGCCGCCGAACTCGGCCTGGTGGCCCTGCCGACGGAGGCCGCCGGGGACGGGGCGGGCCTGCTGCTGCGCTGAGCCCGGCGACACGGCGAACCGCCCGGGAGGAGCGGGATGCTCCTCCCGGGCGGTCGCACCGGGCCCGGCTCCGGGCCCGGCCCGGCGGCTGTCACCCGGGTGTGAGCGAAGCCGGGTGGCGGCCGGTGCCCGGCCGGGTTCCGGAAGGCGTCACCGCTGTCCCAGAGGGTGTCGCCGGTCCCGGAGTGTGTGGCGGGACGCCTCAGAAGGTCAGCTTGAAGCTGTTGAGGGTGCCCTTGTCGCCCGCGTACATGTCCTGGACCTTGAGCTTCCAGGTGCCGTTGGCGACCTTGGACGAGGCGTTGACCGTGTAGGTCTCCACGACGTTGTCGGCGGAGTCGCCGAGCGCGGCGTTCTTCAGCCGGAAGGTGCCGCCGTCCGGGGCGACCAGGTCGATCACCAGGTCACCGCGGTAGGTGTGGGTGATGTCCACGCCGACCTTGAGGGTGCTGGGCGCGTTGCCCGAGATGCCGGTCACGTTGACCGAGCTGGTGATGGCCGAGCCGCGGTCCGGGATGGCGACCGGGGTGGTGTTCTGGAAGACCGTGCCGCCGGGCTCGGGGTCCGTGCCGCCCCCGGGACGCGAACCGACGTTGATGGCGGCCCAGGCGTCCGCGACCGCCTTGTACTCGGCGCTGGTGGTGCCGTACAGCTCACCGGCCGCGGCCAGGGTGCCGGTGCGAGCCGCCGCGTAGTTCGTGGTGGAGGTGAACTTGGTGCTGAGCGCCTTGAACCAGATCTGCTCGGCCTTCTTGATGCCGATGCCGGTCACCGGCAGGCCGTCGGAGGTCGGCGAGTCGTAGTCGACGCCGTTGATGGTCTTCTTGCCGCTGCCCTCGGACAGCAGGTAGAAGAAGTGGTTCGCCGGACCCGAGGAGTAGTGGACGTCGATGTTGCCGAGGCCCGAGTACCAGGCGTCCTTGGACGCGCCGTCCTTGCTCGGCTTGTCCATGTAGCGCAGCGGGGTGCCGTCGCCGTTGATGTCGATCTTCTCGCCGATGAGGTAGTCGCCCTTGTCGACGGGGTTGTTGGCGTAGAACTCCACGGCGGTGGCGAAGATGTCGCTGGTCGCCTCGTTGAGGCCGCCGGACTCGCCGCTGTAGATCAGGCGGGCGGTGTTGGCGGTGACTCCGTGCGACATCTCGTGCGCGGCCACGTCGAGGGCGGTCAGCGGGTTCGCGTTGCCGCTGCCGTCGCCGTACGTCATGCAGAAGCAGCTGTCCTGCCAGAACGCGTTGACGTAGTTGTTGCCGTAGTGGACGCGGGAGTACGCGCCGACGCCGTCGCCCCGGATGCCGGTGCGGCCGTGGACGTTCTTGTAGTAGTCCCAGGTTTCCGCCGCGCCGTAGTGCGCGTCGGCCGCGGCCGTCTCCGAGTTCTGCGGCGTGCCGTTGCCCCAGACGTCGGTGGAGTTGGTGTACAGGGTCCCGGTGCCGGAGCTGCCGTGGTTCAGGTTGTACGTCTTGTGGTTGCCGCGGCCCGTGTCCGTCAGCGAGTAGGAGCCCGAGGAACCCGAGGTGCCCAGGGTGACCTGGCCGCTGAACTGCGTGTTGCCGACGCCGTTCTCGACGCCCTGCCACTCGAACAGCTTCGCGCCGGTGGCGGCGTCCGTGACGACGTGCAGCTCGTTGGGCGTGCCGTCCTCCTGGAGGCCGCCGACGACGGTCTCGTAGGCGAGCTGCGGCTTGCCCTGCGCCATCCAGACCACCTTGCGGGGCGCCTGGTCGGCCGCGGTCTTCTTGGAGCCGTCGGCCCTGGCGAGCCCCAGCGCCTGCTTCTCGGCGACGGCGGGCGCCACATCGGCCTTGGTGTCCATGGCCTTCAGCTGGCCGCTGGTGACCTTGGACGCCTTGGTGACGCTCTGCGGCGTGCCGGACTCGGACGCCTTGACGATCAGGTCGCCGCCGAGCACCGGGAGACCGGCGAAGGTGCGCTCGTAACGCGTGTGGGTGGTGCCGTCGTTGTCCTGGACGACGTCCTTGACGACGAGCTTCTCCTGGGAGCCGAGACCGAGCTCCTTGGCCGTGTCCGCCTTGGTCGCGTCGGCCTCGCGGATCAGCTCGGCGCGCTGGGACGGCGAGAGCTGCTTGGCCAGGGCGCCATGCCTGGCACCGGCGGTCGCGGCCGCCGCGGTGGAGCTGCCGGGGGTGGCGGTGGCCGTACCGGCCTGGACGCCTACGGCCAGAAGTGCCGCTGTGGCTATCAGGGCACCGGTCGCGGTGGCGCGACGGCTGGGCGTGGATCTCACGCGAACTCCTTCTGCAAGGGGGGTACCGGACGGTGGGTGTCTGCCGGCCGGCGAATGAGAAGTGCGCAGAACGGGGTGAAGAGTGTCAGCCGGAAGAGGTTCCTGTCAGGACCGCGTCAACAAGTTGGCCGGATCTCGTTCGTTGCCGGAGAGTCCGTGTTCGTTAAGCGGACGTTTCGCCGGTGATCTCCGCGATGCCGTAAGGGACTTGGCGCGGCCCGTATCCGAAGAGTGGGACGGGGGCGAGGTCGAACGGGGTCTGTTCGAACGAAGGGCCGGGCGAAGGGCGACCGCCGTCGGCCGCCGCTGGCCGAGATCGGGCGTGCTGTGGCTGATTTCTTTCCGCCCGTTCGGTGCGGGGCGGCTCCGGTGCCGCGTGACGCCCGGGACCGCTGTGCCGCCGGTGGTGTGCTGCGGGGGCCGAGGCGTGCGACCTCCGCACCGGGACGCCTCTACATGACCGAAGACGCCCGGCGTCGACTTCAAGCCCCGGCCAGGGGAGGGACGACGCGCCCCGCCCCGGGCGCGTACCGGGGCGGGGCGCGGCGGTGCTCACGGCGGGCGTCGGCGTTGTGTCACGTACGGGAGGAGGCCCCGCCACGCCGTGGACGCGCCTTCGGCGGCTTCCGGTCGTGTCGCCGCCCGGAAGGGGCGTGCGCGGTACCGGCGTGACGTGTGGTGGCGGGAGAACCCGGGCATGTTCCAGCGGGGGTGGTGCCATGCGGGTGCCTGATGCCGGAAGCGGGACCGACTGCTGGGACCCGGCGCATCCCGTGCTGGAGATCCTGCGGGCCCGCCGGGCGTCCGGAAGTCTGCCGGGGCGGCGCGACGACGGGGCGAGAGTGGCCCTCGCCGTGGAGGGCGGCGGCATGCGGGGGGTGATCTCCGCGGCCATGCTGTCCCAACTGGAGGACTACGGCTACCAGAACGCCTTCGACGTGGTCTACGGCTGCTCCTCCGGCGGCATCAACGGCGCCTACTTCCTCGCCGGGGAGACCTGGTATCCGCTGTCGATCTACTACGACGACCTGACGACCAAACAGTTCGTGGACTTCTCCCGGGCGTTGAGGCGCAAGCCGATCCTCGACCTGACGTACTCCTTCGACCGCGTCATGGAGCGGATCAAGCCCCTCGACTACGAGGCGGTCATCGGCTCCCCGATACCGCTGGCCGTGCCCGTCACCGACGTCGACGGACTGCGGACCGTCGTACTGCGGGACTTCGCGTCGCGCGAGGACCTCAAGGCCGCGCTCCGCGCCTCCGCCTGGCTGCCGATCGCCCTGCCGGGCACGGTCCCCGCGCCCGACGTGCCGCGCGCCGTCGACGGGGGAGTGCTCACCGCCCTGCCGTTCCGGCTGGCGCTCGACGACGGGTGCACGCACGTCCTCTCCCTCAGCACCCGACCGATGCGGGCGACGCCCGGCGGGCTCACCGCGATGCACCGCTTCACCCGCCGGCACCTGGAGCGGATGCGCCCCGGGCTCGGCGACGGCTACCTGGCGGCGGTCCGGCAGAAGCACCGGGACCAGGAACGGCTGCGCCGGATGCGCACCGCACCGCAGCCCGCCGGGCCGCACGTCCTCGACCTGGCGCCGCTGCCCTGGATGCCGGAGATCAAGCGGCACGAGCTGGACCAGCGCCGCCTCCTCGACGGCGCCCGGCTGGCGTACGGGGTCGCCTTCTGCGCCACCGAGGGGCGGTCCGTCGAGCTGATCCGCCGCGGCGGCATCCGTACCATGCCGAGACTGATGGTGGTGGACACCGCGAATGGAGAACCGAGGCGCGACGCCGGACCTGCTGCTCGCGGCCCTGCGGGAACTGACGGGGCATAGCGACGGCGACCTGGCCCGGCTGCGGGAGCTGCTGGAACTGCCCGCCGCCGACGGGGAGCCGGAGAACGCCCGGCAGCGGACCCGCCGGCTCACCTCGTGGCGCCGCCTCCTCCAGGACGTCCCGCTGGACGAGCGGTCCTTCGACGACCGGTTCGGGCAGGGCGGCCGACAGGACGTGATCACCCGTCTGACCGCCTGGTGCCTGGGCCACCTCGGGCAGGGCGAGGAGCGCCGGGCGCGCCAGGCCGAGCCGTTCGGATTCGTCGCCCTGTTCCTGCTGACCCTGCTGGGCCTCGCGGAGTCCGAGGCCCGGCGCTCGCTGCCGCAGCCGCCGCCGGGAACCGGGCCCGGCCGACGGGCGCTGACGCACGACTGCGACGCCGTCTGCGACGTGCTCGTCGCGGAGGACGCCGTCGCCGACACCGTCGTCGCGGTCTACCACCCCCGGCCGCGATCCGCCCGGCGTCGCGCGGACGCCGACCTCACGCCCGCCGAGCGCGAATGGCGGGCGGTCCGACGGGGGTTGAGGTTCCACCGGCACGGCAGCACCTCGCTGATCCTGCGCGGCACCACCGCGGGCGCCGTGCACGGCAGCCGCCCCGAGTTCGCCCTGAAGCTGATCCTCTACCCGTTCACCAGGATCCCGACCCTCACCCGCGCCACGCGCGAGTACGCCGAGACGTACGGCACCGCCGACACCGGCTCACGCCACCTGGTGCGCGTCTGGGCCAGCTTCGACAGCTGGATCCTGATGGACTTCATCGAGGGCAGGACGCTCGCGGAACTCCTCCACGAGGAGTGGGACCCGGGCGGCGGCGACGCCGCGACGGGCCAGGCGCTCTCCCTCCGGCTGGACAGGCTCCGGGAGAAGGGAGTGCTGCTCTTCGAGGCGCTGGAGGACCTGCAACGCGTGGCCCGGGACGCGCCCGCGCGCGGCGACCGGCTCACCGGCGTGCACGCCGACCTCTCCCCGTCCAACGTCATCGTGTCCGGCACCGACGGCGCCTTCAGGCTCATCGACCTCGGACGCAACTACCTCTACACCCACACCATCACCGGCACACCGGGCGCCGAGTCCTCCTACATCGCCCCCGAGGTCAGATCCGGCGACGCCGATATCGCCCGTGCCGACCTCTACTCGCTCGGCAGACTGCTGATCCTGTTCGGCACCGGACGCGCCGACACCGACGGCGTCGTCCCCGACATCTTCTACATGCGCGCCGTCCCCCTGGCCCGCTTCATCGAGGACCTGATCGACGCCGACCCGGCACGACGGCTGCTCCTCTTCGCCACCGGCCACGAACCCGTTTTCTTCTTCGAGGAGTTGAAGAGCCGGTTCCTGGACGAACTGGAGATGGCGCAGGCCGCCGAGAACGGCGAGAGCGACCTGCGGACCGAGACCGGCTGGCGCGCGCTGCCCGGACTGCTGCGGCCCCTCGCCGGGGACCCGGGACGCGAGTGGCGGCTGTGGCGGACACACCGCCGCCAGAACGCCCGCCCCGGCGCGTACCGCGACCGGTTCGCCAACTGGCTGCTCGTCTGCTCGCTGGCGTCCGCGCTGATCTGGGCGGTGACCAACGCCACCGTCATCACCTGGCTGCTGCGGGACTTCGACCTCGACTGGGGCAACAAGCTGGTCGAACTGATCCAGCACCTCGACGGCGGCACCGACGGGTTCCCGATCGTCGACGCGTGGCGGCACGCCGACTACCGGCTGCCGGACTGGCGGGCCAACCTCCCGGCCCGCATGATCGGGCTCTCCTACGCCATCGCGGCCCCGAAGTACTACCAGACCCTGTTCGCCGGTCTCACCCCGCTCGTCATCGGCCGGCGGACCGGGTCACTGGGCCGGCTGGCCCTGGCGACCGAGGTGATCATGCGGACCATGGCCGTCGTGCCGTGCCTGCTGGTCCTCGCGGTCACCCTCGTCGAGCCACGCTGGTGGCCCGTCAACTCCGCCATCGGCCAGTGCCTTACCTGTCTCGCGAACTTCCTGACCCTCGCCTACATCCGCGCCGTCATCACCCGCTCGCGCCGGCTCGGGCTGAGCACCCTCCCGAGCGAGGACGGCAAGATCACCGGCCTGCCCGCGCTGGCCCAGTGGGTCCCGACGTCGTTCTTCTACGCCACGGCCGTGCTCAGCATCGGCACGCTGCTCTACCTGGGGATACTGCACGACGTCTATGTGTACGCGCTGGCCGTGACCTCGACCAACATCTTCCTCTTCTACGTCATCAAGTGCGGCATCGGCGGCCCTGCGGTGCGGGTGGCGATGGTCCGCACCTGTCTGGCCGCCGAACGCGTGGCCCGCTGCCGGTGAGGGTCTCGGCCCGAAGGCCGGGGCGGTCGGAGGCGGTCGGGAGAATCAGGAACGTCCGGGAAGTCGGGAAGCAAGGAACGGCCGGGAAGCAAGGAACGGCCGGGAAGCAAGGAACGGCCGGGAAAGCAGGGGCGCGTCGGGGAAGTCAGGAAGGGCCGGGCGTGGCCAATTCACCGTCGCCGGGCGCACCGCTGACGGAGCGCCAGATCTGCTCGGGCAGGGCGCGGTCGGCCTCCGCCAGATCGAGGTCGCCCACGGTGAGCCAGCGGCGGACGACGGCGACGACCGGGCCGAGGACGAGGGCCTCGATCAACGGGACGGGAAGATCGGCGAGTTCGCCGGACTTCGTGTGCGCGTGGATCCAGCGGGCGACCGGGGCCAGCCGGGCCTCCTGGGATTCGCGGACCTGCCCGGGGTGGGTCATGAGTTCGTGGTCCGCGGTGACGGAGTGTATGAGGCGGGCCGCTTCCGGATGGGTCCGCGCGAAGTCGAGGTAGGACCGGACGACGGCCCGGATGCCCGAGCGGGCGTCGGTCGCCTGCTCCAGCGCGCCGGCGAGCGCTTCCAGCAGACGGCCCGTCGACCGCAGCGCGAGCGTGGCGACCACGCCGTGCAGGTTGCCGAAGTGGTGGTAGACGCTGCCGGAACTGACCCCGCTGGCCTTGGTGATCGCGCCGACGGTGAGACCGGCTTCACCCTCCGAGGCGTAGATCCGCAGTGCCGCCTCCAATACCTGTTCGACCGTGGCTTCCCCGCGTTGCTGCTTCGGTCTCATCGAACGGACGTCCTCGGTCTCGTGGGACGGATGCCCTGGGATCTCGACACGGACAGCGTAGAACACCTCTTCTGGATTTTTTTCTAGAAAGGCTTCCAGTTTCGGCGGTTGGGCCCTCACACTGGGTGGTGCGCGCCGGACTCCGCCAACTCGGCGATGTCCAGCGGGCGTTGAGTCGTCCGCGCGCGAACGGGGGGCGAGCCGGCCCGGACGGGACACGTTCCCGCCGGGCCGGCGCTCCGCACCGTGTCGCCGGGCTCCCGGCCGGAGCGGCGGCGCGACGTCGACATGGACGAGCCGACACGGACGAGGGGAAGTCATGACCGAGCCGGGCCCCGCCGAAGGGGAGCGGCGTACCGCGGGGCAGCCGCCATGGGGAGCCCCGTTCGTACCGCCGCCGCCCGCCCATCCGCCGGCGCAGGTACGCCGCCCCCGGAGGGAGAGGTTCCGGGCATGGGCGGGCAGACGGCGTGCGCTGCTCCTCGCGGGGGTCGGGGCTCTGGTCCTGGCGCTGGTGGCGGGGGTGCTGACCTGGGTGAACTCCTCCGCCGGCTCCGCTCCGTCCGCGGCGCGGCGGGACCTGGGACCGTTCGAGGAGGCCGTCGAGGACCTGGACAAGGCGCCGGGGCTGCGTTACCGGGACACGGCGATCGCCGGCATCACGCAGCGGGACATCACCGTCACCGCCTCCGGAAGCCAGTTCGGCGCGACGAGCTCCGGCATCGAGCGGCACGACCGCGATGTCCTCCGGATCGGTCAGAAGGACTTCACCCGCTGGAAGGTGGATCCGGTCGCCGGCCAGGGCCCCGGAGCGGGCACGAAGAAACCCGGCGCGTGGACGGTCGGGTTCTACGGCGACTCCGACATCCTCGACGAGATACTCGACCGCCGGCCCTCCCCGTCGATTCTGGCCGCCCAACTGTCGCACGCACTCCGGGAACTGGCCGGCAGACCGGCCCCGGACCCCACGGCGGGGCAGCACGCCCTCACGGTGAACGGGACGCCCGCACTCGGGGTCGACACCTCGGCCGGCCGCCTGCTCGTCACCCGGAACAAGCCGCACCGGGTTCTCCGGCTGGAGCCCTACGACCTGTCGGAGACGCTCGGCAAGTGGCGGGACGGGAAGCGGCCGACCGAGGTCCCCCGGGTGACCACCGGGCCGCTGGCGGACCACGGCTCCGAGGGGATGGACCTGACCCCGGTCGTCGGTGACGCCGTCGAGGCGATGTACGACACCCTGCTCGCCTACGCCCAGCAGCTCAAGGACGCGAGCGACGAGGGCATCGACTTCACGCTCGACGGCTCCGGCGGCCTGAACTGCGGTTCGGGGGGATGCACCGCCCACCAGAAGTTCACCGGAAGGGTCACCGCCGGGGCGAAGGGCCGTATCACCGACGGCAAGGTCACCGCCGTCATGAGCGCGACCTTCACCGTCGGCGGACAGCCCGCCGGACGCTGCACCAGCGGCCGCGGCACGTTCCCGCTCAGCGGCAACTCCGTCTCCGGCACCCTCACCTGCACCAGCCCGGGCGCCGGCGCCGTCTACACCTCGGTGGCCGCGAAGTACCGGGCCGACGCCCTGGCCCAGTCCCGCGCCGGCGGCGGCCGCACGATCCGCTACAGCATCCCGCTGCGTGCCAGCACCTTGATCGACGCCCGCGCCCTCGCCACCGTCGAGGTCGGGCAGCTCGTCGACCGGGTCCGAGGCGAACGGGACGCCGCGAACTGCGCCCGGCCCCACAGCTTCCCGCCCGGCACCCAGGTCCTCCTCGCCGACGGAACCCGCCGGGCCATCGAGGCGGTCCGCGCCGGGGACCGGGTGACCGCCACCGACCCCGAGACCGGGCGCACCGCCGCCCGGCCGGTGACCGCCGCCATCACCACCGACGACGACGAGGACTTCACACGCCTCACCGTCGCCACCGACCGGGGCCGCACCACCCTCACCGCCACCGACAACCACCCGTTCTGGCTGACCGGCGCCGGACGCTGGGCCGACGCCGGGAGCGTGCGTCCCGGAGACGAACTGCTCGGCGCCACGGGCGCGCCCTTCCGAGTCGTGGGGGTGGCCGACGACAAGGGCCGACGGCGTACGCACGACCTCACCGTCAGCGGGCTCCACACGTACTACGTGCTGGCGGGGCGGACGCCGGTACTCGTTCACAACACATCCCCCTGCGGGCCGTGGACGTCGTACCGGAAGTTCGACAAGGACGGCCATCCGGTGGACGGAACCCGGATCCCGACGGACGAGGCTCTCGACGCGGCTCAGAAATGGGTCGGCCCCGGCTATTCCGGTCCCGTGCAGCGCAGCGGACGGTATGTCTCGAAGGACGGCACCCGTGTTGCCAGGATGGGCGATTCGGATATCACCGGGCAGCACGGAGGCGGGCCGCACATGAATTTCGAGCGACTGGCGCCGAATCCGAAGAAGCCCGGAAAGATGATGATCGTCGAGAATCGGCACATCTATCTCGAATAGGATTCGCGGGCGGGGGCGCCGGTGAGTCATCGGCGCCCCGCCGGGGAACGGCGGCACCGGAGAAGGTGATGACGGCGATGGATGTGGTGATCGACGTACCGGAGAGCGAAGCCGGTGAAGGGCTGCGCTTCTCCTGGGACGAAGATTTTGAAATCGAGCTGGACGTCGGTCCGGCAGAGGTGGTCATCAGGGGGAATCGCGCCGGACTGACGTCACTGGCACGGCATTTGCTGACACTTGCACAGCAGGGTGTTCACGAAGGCTCCCACATTCACCTGACGGCATCCCAGGAGATTGAATCCGAGGCCGATCTCATCCTCGAACGGATGGGGCACGACTGATCTCCTCGGCGCCCGGAGGCCGCGCGGGCGGCAGGGACTCCGTGTGGCGGAGCCGCGCGGGCCGAGGGCCGCCCGACGACACGGGGGCAGCGGGCGCGGCTTCGTGAGCGATCGACCGTGCGGATCCCGGAGCGGGCGTCGTCACGCCAGGCTCTCCCGCCACGCCCGGTGCAGGCCCGCGAACCTGCCCGCGCCGGCGATGAGTTCGTCCGGGGTGCCGTCCTCGACGATGCGGCCGTGCTCCATCACCAGCACCCGGTCCGCGATCTCCACGGTCGACAGCCGGTGGGCGATCACCACCGCCGTACGGCCGCGCAGCACCGTGTCCATGGCGCGCTGCACCGCCCGTTCGCCGGGGACGTCCAGCGAACTCGTCGCCTCGTCCAGGATCAGCACCGACGGGTCGGCCAGCAACGCACGGGCGAACGCCACCAGTTGGCGCTGTCCGGCCGAGATCCGGCCGCCGCGTTTGCGTACGTCCGTGTCGTACCCGTCCGGCAGGCCGGTGATGAACTCGTGCGCGCCGATCGCCTCGGCAGCCCGCTCGATCTCCTCACGGGTCGCGTCCGGCCTGCCGATCGCGATGTTCTCCGCGACCGTCCCCGAGAACAGGAACGCCTCCTGCGTCACCATCACCACGCCCCGGCGCAGCTCGGGCACGGACAGCTCCCGCAGATCCGCCCCGTCGAGCAGCACCCGGCCCTGGGACGGGTCGTAGAAGCGGGCCAGCAGCTTGGCGAGCGTCGACTTGCCCGCGCCCGTCGACCCCACCACGGCCACGGTCTGGCCCGCCGGGATCTTCAGATCGAAGCGCGGCAGCACCTCGCCGCCCGTGCGGTAGGCGAAGCGCACCGAGTCGAAGACCACCTCGCGGCCCGGGAGTCCGCCCGCGAGCGCGGGCAGCTCCCGGGGGTGCGACGGCTCGGGAACGGACGGGGTCTGCGCCAGCAGACCGGCGATCTTCGCCAGCGAGGCCGCCGCCGACTGGTAGGAGTTGAGGAACATGCCCAGCCGGTCGATCGGGTCGTACAGCCGCCGCAGATAGAGCACGGACGCGGCCAGCACCCCGAGCGCCAGCGTGCCCGATGCCACCCGGTACGCGCCCCACAGCACGATCCCCGCGACCGCCGTGTTGGCGACCAGCCGGGAGCCGACGACATAGCGCGCCATCTCCAGCATCGCGCCGCCGTTCGACCACCGGTGCGCGCTGTTGAGCTCCTCGAAGTGCGCGTCGTTGACGCGTTCGCGCCGGAACGCCTGGACCGGGCGGATGCCGTTCATCGACTCGGCGAACTTCACGATGACCGCGGCGATCGCCGTCGACCGCTGCCCGTAGAGAGCCCCGGCCCGCCGCTGGTAGACCCGTACCAGCAGATACAGCGGCACGAAGGAGAGCACCGCCACCGCGCCCAGACCGAAGTCCAGCCAGAGCAGCATCAGCGAGATGGCGACGAACGACAGGATCACGTTGATGAGTTCCTGCAGGCCCTCGCTGAGCAGCTCCCGCAGCGACTCCACGTCCGTGGTGGAACGGGAGATCAGCCGGCCCGAGGTGTAGCGCTCGTGGAAGTCCACGCTCAGCGCCTGCGCGTGCCGGAAGATCCGCCCGCGCAGGTCGAGCAGCACGTCCTGGTTGACCCGCGCGGAGACCACGATGAACGCGTACTGCATGGCGCCCGAGACGGCGGAGCACAGCGCGTACCCGACGGCCACCGCGATCAGCGGTCCGTGGTCCGCGTTCCGGAAGGCGGGCACCCCGGTGTCGATGGCGTACGCGACGAGCAGCGGGCCCGCCTGCACCGCCGCCTGCTGGACCAGCAGACACAGCGCCGACACCAGCACCCGGATCCGGTGCGGCCGGAGCAGCGACAGCAGCAGGGCACGGGTCGCGCCCGGCGGGGTGGGCAGGTCGTCGCGGTCGAACGCGTCACCGCCGCCGGCGGCGGGGGACGGGCCCTCGGGGGACTGCCGGTCGTCGTGGCGGTCGTCGTGCCGACCGCCGTGGTGATCGGTGGGGCCGGTCGTCGTGCTGGTCATCGGGTGCGGCCCTTCTCGGCGGGGGCGTCCTGTGCCGGGTCGTCGGCGCCCGACATCAGCCAGGCGTACTCGGCGCTGTCGCGCAGCAGTTCCTGATGGGTGCCGACCGCGGCGATCCGGCCGCCGGAGAGCAGCGCCACCCGGTCCGCGAGCATCACCGTGGACGGCCGGTGCGCGACCACGATCGCCGTCGTGTCCGCCAGCACCTGCCGCAGCGCGGCCTCCACCAGCGCCTCCGTGTGCACGTCCAGCGCGGAGAGCGGGTCGTCCAGCACCAGGAAGCGCGGGCGGCCGACCACGGCACGGGCCAGCGCCAGCCGTTGCCGCTGCCCGCCGGAGAGGCTGAGCCCCTGCTCGCCCACCTGGGTGCCGGCGCCGTCGGGCAGGTCGTGCACGAAACCGGCCTGCGCGACCGCGAGCGCCCGGCGCAACTCCTCCGGTCCGGCGTCCTCGGCGCCCATCAGGACGTTCTCCCCGACGGTCGTGGAGAACAGCGTGGGCTCCTCGAAGGCCACCGACACCAGACCGCGCAGCTCCTGACGCGGCATGGCGGTGACATCCCTGCCGTCGAGCAGGATCCGCCCGGCGGTGGCGTCGTAGAGCCGGGGCACCAGGGCGGTCAGCGTCGTCTTCCCGGAACCCGTGGCCCCGACCAGGGCCATCGTCTCGCCGGGGCGGACGCGGAGGTCGATCCGGGCGAGCACGGGCGCGGAGCCGGGGGCCGCGTCGGGGTAGCGGAACTCCACCCCGTCGAACACCATCCCGCCGGAGGCGGCGGCACGCGTGTCCGTCGCAGTGGGCACGGCCGCGACAGGGGACGCGGCGGGGGACGCGACGACGGCGAGTGCTGCGGCCGGGGCCACCGGGGCGTCCGGGCTCACCGGGGCCACCGGGGCGTCCGGTGTGTGCGCGTTCGTCGGGGCGTCCGCCTCCTCCGCCACGTCCATCACCTCGAAGAACCGCTCGGTCGCCGTCGCCGACTCCTGGCTCATCGCCAGCAGGAAGCCGATCGACTCGATCGGCCACCGCAGCGCGAGCGCCGTGGAGAGGAAGGCGACCAGGGTGCCCGCCGACAGCCCGCCGTCCGCGACCTGGACCGTGCCCAGCACCAGCGCCGCCCCGATCGCCAGCTCGGGGATCGTGGTGATGACCGCCCAGATG
Organism: Streptomyces tyrfis; assembly: GCF_037034285.1. NCBI lineage: Bacteria > Bacillati > Actinomycetota > Actinomycetes > Kitasatosporales > Streptomycetaceae > Streptomyces > Streptomyces tyrfis. The sequence goes on from NZ_JBAGJZ010000027.1 coordinate 24,490, forward strand.
GCCGCGAGCAGCCGCGCCTTGCTCAGCTCCGTGCCGCGCAGTCGCTCGGAGAGGGCGCGGAACGCGCGGGCCTGGCTGCGGTGCCGGCCGAAGCCCTTGACGATGCGGATGCCCAGCACGCTCTCCTCGACCACCGTGGTCAGGTCGCCGACCTGGTCCTGGGCCCTGCGCGCCACGAGCGCGTACTTCGTCTCGAAGACCGAGCAGACGATCATCAGCGGCACCACCGGGACCAGCAGCACCAGGCCCAGCGTCCACTGCTGCATCAGCAGAATGACGAAACCGGCCAGGATCGTCACCCCGTTGACCAGCAGGAACGTCAACGGGAAGGCCAGGAACATGCGCAGCAGCATCAGGTCCGTGGTCCCGCGCGAGAGCAACTGCCCGGACGGCCAGCGGTCGTGGAACGCCACCGGCAGCCGCTGGAGATGGCGGTACAGATCGGCGCGCATCGCGGCCTCCACCCCGGCCAGCGGACGGGCCACCAGCCAGCGCCGCACCCCGAAGAGCCCCGCCTCGGCGACGCCCAGCAACAGCAGGTACAACGCCCCGAGCCACACCCCGCCCGGGTCCCGGTCCGCCACCGGCCCGTCCACCATCCACTTCAGGACCAGCGGGATGACCAGACCGATGCAGGACGCGGCGACGGCGACCACGGCGGCGCAGGCCAGGCGGTGCCGTACCGGCTTGACATAGGGCCACAGACGCAGCAGGGAGCGTACGGCGGACCGGCCCTCGGGGGGTGTGTGTTTTTCGGGCATCACACGCGAGCCTACGGTTCACCGGTGACATCGTTCATGTGGTTTTCGGCCGACGGCCGCTGACGGGGCGTCCGCACCCGCGGCCGGACGGATGAGCGGTCCGCCCCCCGGGGCGTGAGCCCGGGCCGTAACCCCGGGTCGTACCCGGGGGTCAACCGATCGGACGATGCGTCTTCGAGCGCGATGGACGATGGTGGGGCGGCCCCCTCCGCCGTGATCCTCGTGCCATGGCAATCATCGAAGTCAGCGGCCTGCGCAAGGCGTACGGCGGACGGCCCGCGGTGAACGGGATCGACCTCGCCGTCGAGGAGGGGGAGATCTTCGGCATCCTCGGCCCCAACGGCGCGGGCAAGACCACCACCGTCGAATGCGTCGAGGGGCTGCGGGTCCCCGACGCGGGCAGGGTCCGCGTCGCCGGTCTCGACCCGGTCGCCGACCACGGCCGGGTGACCCGGCTGCTCGGCGCCCAGCTCCAGGAGAGCGAACTCCAGCCGAAGATCACCGTGGCCGAGGCGCTGGAGCTGTACAGCGCCTTCCACCCCGACCCCGCCGACTGGCGCGCCCTCGCCGAACGCCTGGGCCTGCACACCTCGTACGACACCCGGTTCGGCAAGCTGTCCGGCGGCCAGAAGCAGCGGCTGTCCATCGCGCTCGCCCTGGTCGGCAGCCCAAGGATCGTGGTCCTCGACGAGCTGACCACCGGCCTCGACCCGCGCGCCCGCCGGGACACCTGGAAGCTCATCGAGGACGTGCGCGACAGCGGCGTGACGGTCCTGCTGGTCACCCACTTCATGGAGGAGGCCCGGCACCTCTGCGACCGCGTCGCCGTCATCGACAGGGGCGAGGTGGTCGCCCTCGACACCCCGTCCGGGCTGATCCGCAGGGCCGACGGCGGCACGGTCATCTCCTTCACGCCCTCCCGGCCCCTCGACGGCGCCGAACTCGACGCGCTGCCCGGGGCGGCCGGCGTGGAGCACAAGGACGGACGGATCGTCATCCACGGCAGCGACGAGACGGTCAACGCGGTGATCTCGCTGCTGGCCCGCCACCGCGTCACCGCACATCAGCTCCGCGTCTCCGAGGCGACCCTCGACGACGCCTACCTCGACCTCACAGAACGGGTGGCTTGAGATGACCACGACGAACCCGACCGGCGCGGCGCACTCCACCGGAGCGGACGCCCACGCCCCGACCCGCGCGGACGCCCACGCCGCGTCCCGCACGGCCGGCCCCGGCCGGGCGGATGGGGCCGCCACCCCGTGGGCCGCCGTCCTGCGGGCCGAGACACGCCTCTTCCTCCGGGAACCCGGCAGCCTGTTCTGGGTCCTCGTCTTCCCGGCCGCGCTGATGACGATCCTCGGCCTGATCCCGTCCTTCCGGGAACCCGACGACGCGCTCGGCGGCCGCCGCGTCATCGACCTCTACGTCCCCGTCGCGGTGCTGCTCGCCATGATCATGGCCGGGCTCCAGGCCATGCCGCCCGTCCTCACCAGCTACCGGGAACGCGGCATCCTGCGCCGTCTGTCGACCACCCCGGTCCGGCCGTCCGCCCTGCTCACCGCGCAGATCGCGCTGCACGGCGCCGCCGCCCTCGGCTCCGCCGCGCTGGTCCTGGCCGTCGGCCGGGCGGCGTTCGACGTACGGCTGCCGAAGCAGCCGTTCGGCTACGCCCTGGCCCTGCTCCTGGCGGTCGCGGGCGTGCTCGCCATCGGCGCGCTGCTCTCCGCGCTCTCCCGCACCGCCAAGGCGTCCGCCGCCGTCGGGTCGGTCGTCTACCTGGTGATGATGTTCACCGCCGGGGTGTGGATCCCGGTGCAGACCATGCCGGACACCCTGCGCCGCATCGTCGAGGCCACCCCGTTCGGCGCGGCCTCCCAGGCGCTGGACCGGGCGGCGTCCGGCGGCTGGCCCGGCTGGATCCACCTGGGCGTGGTCCTGCTGTGGACCGCGCTGACGGCCCGGCTGGCGACCCGTCTGTTCCGATGGGAATGAACGCTCCCGGGCACGCCCCGTCCGTGACCGCGCGTCGCGCACCGGCGCACCTCTCCGACCCGCCGGGGCGGTTCTCCGGACACACTTCCCTCATGGACACGAGGAGAACGCGGCCGACCGGACCGACGGTGGCGCAGTGGTGGGAGCGCTTCTTCCGGTACGGGCCGTACGGCCTGCTCGCGCTGGGCACGGCGATCTCGGCGGTGACCGCCGGGGAGATCATGTCCCGGTCGGAGGTGTACACCGCCGCCGTGCTCGTCCCGGCGGCGGTCGCCCTCCAGCTCCGATGGGGGCGGATCGGTCCCGCGGCCCCGGCGGGATCGCGCCGGGCGGCGGTCCACTTCGGCGTGCGCACGCTGCTGGCCCTGGCGCTGAGCTGGTGCAACCCGTTCTTCTCCATCTACGCCGTGATCGGCTACTTCGACACCGTGCGGCTGCTGCCCGAGCGGGCCGTCCGCCCCGGGCTGCTGGCCACCGCCGTCATCCTGGCCGGCGCCCAGTGCGGCGGCCTCCCCCCGGACGGCCCCGAGAACTGGGCGGCCTTCGGCATCCTCTTCGTCGTGCACGCGGCGCTGACCATGGTCTTCGCCCAGATCGGCGACCGGGAGGCCGCCCACGCCCGCGCCCAGTCCGACACCATCACCGCGCTGGAGTCCGCCAACGCCCGCCTCGAACAGGCCCTCGCCGAGAACGCGGGCCTGCACGCCCAACTCCTCGTCCAGGCACGGGAGGCGGGGGTCGCGGACGAACGGCGGCGGCTCGCCGCCGAGATCCACGACACCCTCGCCCAGGGGCTGACCGGCATCATCGCCCAGCTCCAGGTGGTCGCCTCGGTCACCGACGCCGACCCGGAGCTGGCCCGCCGCCACCTCGACCGGGCGACCGCGCTGGCCCGGCACAGCCTCGGCGAGGCACGCCGCTCGGTCCACGACCTGGTCCCGGCCGCGCTGGTCCACGACGACCTGCCCGGCGCGCTGCGCAAGACGGTCGACGACTGGACCGAACGGCACGGCGTCCGGGCCGAGTTCACCGTCACCGGCACCGCCGAACCGGTCCACGACGAGATCGCCGCCACCCTGCTCCGGATCGCCGAGGAGGCCCTCGCCAACGCTGGCCGCCACGCCGGGGCCTCACGGGTCGGCCTCACCCTGTCGTTCATGGACGACGAACTCAGCCTGGACGTACGGGACGACGGCCGCGGCTTCGACCCGGCCGCCCCGCGGCCCCGCGACGGCATGGGCGGCTTCGGACTCGGCGGGATGCGGGCCCGGGCCGAACGCGTCGCGGGCACCGTCGAGGTGGAGACGGAACCGGGCCGGGGCACCGCGGTCCGCGCCCTGGTGCCCCTGGTCCGGGGCGGATGCTGACCGGCCGCGGCGGATCGGCCACGGCCGTCCGCCACGGCGGATCCGCCCTGGCCATCGACTACGGTGGATCCGCCATGACTGAGGATCCCGCACGCGTCATCTCGCTCGTCGTCGTCGACGACCATCCCGTCGTACGGGACGGTCTGCGCGGCATGTTCGAGTCGGCGCCCGGCTTCCGGGTGCTGGGGGAGGCGGCGGACGGCGTGGCCGGCGTCGACCTGGTGGCCCGGCTCGACCCGGACGTGGTGCTGATGGACCTGCGGATGCCGGGCGGCGGCGGGGTCGACGCGATCGCGGAGCTCACCCGGCGCGGCGCCCGGGCCCGGGTGCTCGTCCTGACCACGTACGACACCGACTCCGACACCCTGCCCGCGATCGAGGCGGGCGCGACCGGCTATCTGCTCAAGGACGCGCCCCGCGACGAGCTGTTCAACGCCGTCCGGGCCGCCGCCGACGGCCGCACCGTCCTCTCGCCCGCCGTCGCCTCCCGTCTGGTCTCCCGGGTGCGCACCCCGTCCGCGCCGGACGGCGAAGCGCTGTCGGCCCGGGAGCGCGAGGTGCTCGCACTCGTCGCCAAGGGCACCTCGAACCGGGCGATCGCCGCCGAGCTGTTCATCAGCGAGGCCACCGTGAAGACCCATCTCACCCATGTCTTCGCCAAGCTCGGGGCCAAGGACCGGGCCGCCGCCGTGGCGATCGGCTACGACCGAGGCATCCTCGGCTGACGCGGGGCGCCGGCGCGCGCGCCGCCCGCACCGGCCTCCGGGCGCGCCCGCCGACGGGCGTGCCTCCCACCCGTCGGAGCGCAGGGGCCGCCCGCCCGGGCACGCCCGCGCATCCCGCCCGACGACGGGCTCGCCCGCGCGGCGCGGGGTCATCCGTCCGCCCGCCCGTTCGTTGCCCCCGGGCGGACCCGTCGTTGGGCGGGACGTGAACCATGTGGCGAAGAGGGCGGCGGGCTCCGCCGCCGTGCTGGCCCGGGCGGTGCTCCTCGCCGCACCGGCCGTGCTGAGCGGCTGCGCGAGCCTCCCCCCGGCCCTCGGCGGCCCGGCCCGCTCCGCGCGGGACGCGATCGAGGTCAGCCCCCGCGACGGGGCCCGGGACGTCCGGCCGGACGCACAGGTGGAGGTGCGGGTCCGGGAGGGGCGGGGGCGGCTGGTGAGCGTCCGGGTCGCGCGGATCGAGGACGCCCGCCGCCAGGAGGTGCCGGGCCGGATCGCGCGCGACGGCCGTTCCTGGAGGCCGACGGGGGAGCGGGCGGCGCTCGGGCTCGCCGCGGCCTACCGGGTCGACGCGGTCATGGTGGACGCCGCCGGGCGTCACACCGCCCGCCGCACCGCCTTCACCACGGCGGCCCCCGCCCACCGCTTCACCGGCCGCCTCACCCCGGAGAACCGGTCCACCGTCGGCACCGGAGCGATCGTCTCCGTCCGCTTCGACCGGCCGGTCCGCGACCGCGCCGCCGTGGAACGGGCCATCAGGGTGACCACCGTGCCCACCGTCGAGGTGGCGGGGCACTGGTTCGGCGATGCCCGCCTCGACCTGCGCCCCGCCCGCTACTGGGCGCCGGGCACCCGGGTCGCCGTCGCGGCGGACCTGCGGGACGTGCGGGGTGCGCCGGGCGTGTACGGGGACGAGAACCGGACGGTCGTCTTCACCGTGGGGCGTTCCCAGACGTCCCGGGTCGACGTGGCCGCGCACACCATGGAGGTCCGCCGGGACGGCCAGCTCGTCGCCACGGTCCCGGTCACGGCCGGACGCCGGGGCGCGGACACGTACGCCGGCACGCTGGTGGTGAGCGAGATGCTCGACGAGACGCGGATGGACGGCGGCGCGGCCGGCCTCGCCGGTCCCCGGGGCGTCGCGGACGTCCCGCACGCGTTGCGGCTCACCGGCTCCGGGCTGTTCCTGCACGGCGACTACTGGTCGGACAAGGGGGTGTTCGGCAGGACCGACGTCAGCCGGGGCTCCATCGGGCTGAGCGACGTGCGGGGCGGCGGCGGGAACACCCCGGCCGGCTGGTTCTTCGGCCGGTCCCTCGTCGGAGACGTGATCGAGGTCGTCAACTCCCGGGGCAGGCCGGTCGCCCCGGACGACGGGCTCGGCGGCTGGAACCTGAGCTGGCCCCGGTGGAAGGCCGGTTCCGCCCTCCGCTGACCCCCGGCGGCCGCGCGCACGGGCGGTTTGGCACCGAACGGTGACATGACGAGGGGTCTTGCCGCCGTAATCGGTGTGATTATCTTTCGAGGAGCGCGCATTTGCGGCGCGCGGGGGCGGGGCCGGTGGGCCCCAGGGCTCAGGCGGGGCCGAGCCGTGCGAGGGGAGACGAACATCTTGAACGGGCAGCCGATATCGGGGGCATCGGCCGGGACGGGCAACGGGCGGCGCGGGCGTGGAGCCGTCGCACCGCTGGCCGTGGTCATGGGGGCGCTGCTGACGCTGACGGCGTGCGGCGGGGGAGACGCGGACGGCACGGGCCGGGCCGGAAAGGCCGGGGCCGCGGCCGAGGACACCGCCGCCTCGCAGGCCGTGGTGAGCGTCGCGCCCAAGGACGGGGCGGACTCCGTCGCCACCAGCGGGGTGCTGAAGATCTCCGCCGCGCAGGGGAAGCTGACCACGGTCAAGGTCTCCGACCCCAAGGGCGTCGAGGTCGAGGGGAAGATCGCCGCCGACGGCGCGAGCTGGACGCCCGACCGGCATCTGGCCGCCGCGACCAAGTACCGCGTGCACGCCGTGGCCGAGGACGCGAAGGGCCGCGAGTCGGCCAAGGACACCAGCTTCACCACGCTGGTCCCGCAGAACACCTTCATCGGCCAGTACACCCCGGAGGACGGCTCCACGGTCGGCGTCGGCATGCCCGTCTCGATCAACTTCACCCGGGGCATCACCGACCCGGAGGCGGTCGAGAAGGCCATCGAGGTGACGGCCGAGCCGTCCGTGCCGGTCGAGGGCCACTGGTTCGGCAACGACCGCCTCGACTTCCGCCCCGAGAAGTACTGGGCGCCCGGCACCAAGGTGACCGTCAAGCTCAACCTCGACGGTGTCGAGGGCCGCCCCGGCGTCTACGGCAAGCAGAGCAGGACGGTCACCTTCACCGTCGGCCGCAGCCAGATCAGCACCGTCGACGCGAGCACGCACCGGATGAAGGTCGTCCGCGACGGCCGGCAGGTCAAGGACATCCCGATCTCGGCGGGCGCCCCGGCCACCACCACGTACAACGGCCAGATGGTCATCAGCGAGAAGCTCAAGGTGACCCGGATGAACGGGGACACCGTCGGCTTCGGCGGCGAGTACGACATCAAGGACGTCCCGCACGCCATGCGGCTGTCCACCTCCGGCACCTTCATCCACGGCAACTACTGGGGCGGCTCCGGCATCTTCGGCGCCACCAACACCAGCCACGGCTGCGTCGGCCTGCAGGACGTGCGCGGCGGCTGGAGCGGGAAGACCCCGGCGGCCTGGTTCTTCGACAACTCGCTCATCGGCGACGTGGTGGTCGTGAAGAACTCGCACGACAGGACGATCCAGCCGGACAACGGCCTGAACGGCTGGAACATGCCCTGGTCGGAGTGGACCAAGTAGCCTCCGCCGGACGGAACGCGGGCGGGCCCGGTGCTGTGACCAACGGCACCGGGCCCGCCGTCGTTAGCGCCGGTTAACCTGCCTCCCATGACCGTAACCCTCGAAGCAAGCGACGGCGTCGGCACCATCCGGCTGGACCGCCCGCCCATGAACGCCCTGGACGTCGCCACCCAGGACCGGCTGCGCGAACTGGCCGAGGAGGCGACCCGGCGCGACGACGTGCGCGCCGTGGTCCTCTACGGCGGCGAGAAGGTGTTCGCGGCGGGCGCGGACATCAAGGAGATGCGGGAGATGGACCACGCGGCGATGGTCGTCCGGTCCAAGGCGCTCCAGGACGCCTTCACCGCGGTGGCCCGCATCCCCAAGCCGGTCGTCGCCGCCGTCACCGGCTACGCGCTGGGCGGCGGCTGCGAACTGGCGCTCTGCGCCGACTTCCGGATCGCCGCCGACAACGCGAAGCTGGGCCAGCCCGAGATCCTGCTCGGGCTGATCCCCGGCGCGGGCGGCACCCAGCGGCTGGCCCGGCTGGTCGGCCCCTCCCGGGCCAAGGACCTCATCTTCACCGGCCGTCATGTGCGGGCGGAGGAGGCCCTGACGATCGGTCTGGTGGACCGGGTGGCGCCCGCCGCCGAGGTGTACGAGCAGGCCCGTGCCTGGGCCGCCGCGCTGGCCAAGGGCCCGGCGCTGGCGCTGCGCGCCGCCAAGGAGTCCGTCGACGCGGGGCTGGAGACGGACATCGACACCGGACTCACCATCGAACGGAACTGGTTCGCCGGGCTGTTCGCCACCGAGGACCGGGAACGCGGCATGCGCAGCTTCGTGGAGGAGGGCCCGGGCAAGGCCAAGTTCCTCTGATCGGACGTCAGTTGACCGCTGTCGAAGCCGGTTCATCCGTGCGGGCGGTCGGCCGGACCCCGGTGGAATCCCGGAGTCCGGTCGACCGCCGCAGCGGGCGATCCCGTCTGGTGTCGGTGTTCTCGCAGGTCGGGGCAGGTGCCGCGGGCCGCATTCTGCCCATGGCATATGCCAGACGAATTCTTCGGATTGTTGCATTCCGGGGCGGTGATTCCTCCGGAACGGCCCCCGGGTGTCCACAGTGCGGTCATGATGGTGTGCATGGCGGGTCTGGAGGGTGTGGAACAGCCGCGACCGCACGCGGGTGCGGCGGCGGCGCGCTGGATGACGACCGGCGAGGACGAACAGTCGTTCAAGGCGCTGGAGTTGTACGGCGACCCGGCGGACGGGGAGGTGCGACTGCCCTCACGTCCGGAGTCCGCGGCCGCCGCGCGGCGGCTCGCCCTCTGCGTGGTGACCCGGCAGTGGGGGCTCTCCCCGCAGCTCGCGGAGTACGCCGTGCTGCTCGTCTCGGAGCTCGTCGGCAACGCGGTACGGCACACCGGCGCCCGGGTCTTCGGGCTGCGCATGCTGCGCCGCCGCGGCTGGATCAGGGTCGAGGTGCGCGATCCCTCGCGCGGGCTGCCCTGTCTGATGCCGGTGCACGAGCTGGACGTCAGCGGGCGCGGGCTGTTCCTCGTCGACAAGCTGTCGGACCGCTGGGGGGTGGACCTGCTGCCGCGCGGCAAGACCACCTGGTTCGAGATGCGCACCTCCGACCGCTGAGCGCCGCCGGCCGCCGTCGCGCTGTTCGCCGGTCCGGACGTTCCGGACGCACAGCGGCCCCCGGTTCGCCTTTGTGGGCGCTGCGGGGGCCGCTGTGTGGGGGCCGTGACATGGGGGGTGTGGTCACGGCCGCTTGTGACGACCTGGCTCGGGTCAACGCGGTCGTGTCAACGACTATGGCAGACGGGCGACCTCGCGGCCAAAAGTGCAAAAGGTGCATTTCCTTGCATACGCCTACATATCCTCAATGATTCGTAGGTGTGATGGGTCACTTGCCTGGAAAAGCATGAATATTTATGGGATTCGCTGAAAGTTTCATTCGCGCTCCCCGGATGTCAGGGTTGTCCTCCGCTGCCCGCTCCACCCCTATCGTTCTGCCCATGAACGCCTCCGACGGACCGGTGCGCCGCCGCGACGCCCTGCGCGCGGGCGCGGGAGGTGCGCTCGCCGCTCTCGCCGCCGGCTGTGCGGACCGCGGCGACGCGGCCGGCGCCACCGCCCCCGGGACGGGCCCGAGGCCGTCCGCCACCGCGACCGGCCACCCGCCGGCCCCGCGCCAGGCGCCCCCGCCGCGCCGCTTCCCCGGGCAGCCGGTCCAGATCGACCACGGTCCCCGCGACCGCCCCCGCGTCGCGCTCACCTTCCACGGCCAGGGCGACCCCGCCCTCGCCCGGACCGCGCTCACCGAGGCCGAACGGGCCCACGCCCGCGTCACCGTCCTCGCCGTCGGCAGCTGGCTCGACGAGCACCCCGAGATGGCCCGCCGCATCCTCGACGGCGGGCACGACCTCGGCAACCACACCCAGCACCACCTCGACGTCTCCGCGCTGGGCGAGGCCGAGGCGTACGCGGAGATCACCGGCTGCGCCCAACGCCTGCGGCGGCTCACCGGCTCCATCGGCGCCTGGTTCCGTCCCTCGCGCACCCGGGACGCCACCCCGCTCGTCCGGCGGCTCGCCGCCCGGGCGGGCTACCCGCACGTCCTCTCCTACGACGTGGACTCCCTCGACTTCACCTCTCCCGGCGCCGCGGCCGTCACCCGCAAGGTGACCGGGGAGATCCGCAACGGATCGGTGGTGAGCCTGCACTTCGGCTACCCGGACACGGTCGCCGCCCTGCCCCTCCTCCTCGCCGAAATCGACCGCCGCCGACTGCGCGCGGTGACGACCACGGAGCTGCTGACCTGATGCTTCCCTCCACCAAGCACACCGTCGCCCTGCTCGGGGGCATCCTCCTCGCCGTCCTCACCGGCTGCGGCGCCCCCAGCGGGAAGGGGAACGTCGAGGCCGTCGGCAGCGAGGCCGCCCAGCCCCCCGGCGCCGGGCGCGTCGCGCCCGCCGTGCCCCCGGGACTGCCCGGAATGCCGCCGGTGCTCGACCCCGAGGACGTCTACGCGGCGGACCGGCCGGGGAAGCTCTCCCCGGTCGTCAAGGACTTCCCGTCCCGGGTGTACGTCCCCAACACCAACTCCAACACGGTGTCCGTGATCGACCCCGCGACGTACAAGGTCATCAGGACCATCAAGGTCGGCCGCCAGCCCCAGCACGTCGTCCCCTCCTGGGACATGAAGACCCTGTGGGTCAACAACGACCTCGGCGACAGCCTGACGCCCATCGACCCCGCCACCGGCAAGGTGGGCACCCCGGTGCCCGTCTCCGACCCGTACAACCTCTACTTCACCCCGGACGGCAAGTACGCCGTGGTGATGGCCTCGATGGACCGACAGCTGGCCTTCCGCGACGCCCACACCATGAAACTCGTCAAGGCCGTCCCGGTCGGCTGCGCCGGGGTCAACCACACCGACTTCTCCGCGGACGGGCGGTACTTCATCGTCTCCTGCGAGTTCTCCGGCGAACTCCTCAAGGTCGACACCGCCGAGATGAAGATCGTCGGACAGCAGAGGCTCCCGGTGCGCGGCGCGATGCCGCAGGACGTGAAGCTGTCGCCGGACGGCAGCACCTTCTACATCGCGGACATGGTCGCGAACGGGCTGTGGGTGCTGGACGGAAAGAAGTTCACCGCCCCGAAGCTGCTGCCCACCGGCAAGGGCGCCCACGGCCTCTACGTCAGCCGCGACTCCAAGGAGATGTACGTCTCCAACCGGGGCGAGGGCACCATCTCCGTCTACGACTTCGCCCGGCGCGCGCTGACGAAGAAGTGGCGCCTGCCCAACGGCGGCAGCCCGGACATGGGAGGCGTCTCGGCCGACGGCAAGGTCCTCTGGCTGAGCGGCCGCTACAACTCCGAGGTGTACGCCATCGACACCGTCGGCGGCAGGCAGCTCGCCCGGATCCCGGTGGGCAGCGGCCCGCACGGCCTCGCCGTCTACCCGCAGCCGGGACGCTACTCGCTCGGCCACACCGGCGTCTTCCGCTGACGCGCCGCACGACGGGGCGGGCTGTGGCCGGTGATCCCTGACCCGTGACCGCTGACCGGTGATCGGCGTGACCGCTGACCCCTGAGCGCTGACCGGCGAGTGCGTGACCAGCCGTCAATTCCGTTCCGGACCCGCTCACCATCGGATGATGCTCCCGGACCGGGCGCCGTCCGGCCGGGAGAGTGATCCGCATGATGATCACTTCCCTGCTGCGGCGCCGGGCCGCCGTCCTCGCGCTCTCCCTGGCCGCGGCGCTGCTCCCGGCCGGCACCACCGAGGCCGCCCCCGCCGCGCCCCGCGCCGCCGCCTCCGTCGCCGTTTCCGCTTCCTCCGCCTCCGTTCCCGCTTCCTCCGCCGCCGCGGCTCACGCGGCGGCCGCGCTGAAGCCCGGTGACTGTCCGGCCGTCACCGACCGCCTCTTCGCCGCCGCCGACCCCGTCGACATCGGCCGGATCACCCCGAAGCCCGCCTGGCGGCACGACTGCCGCCAGCTCTACCGGGCCGACGGCCGGGGTCCGGAGACCATCTTCGACGAGGGCTTCCACGCCAGGGACATCGCCTACGGGCAGTACGACGTGGAGAAGTACGTCCTGGTCAACCAGCCCTCGCCGTTCGTCTCCACCACCTACGACCACGACCTCTACAAGCGGTGGAAGGCCGCGTTCAACTACTACGTCGACGCCCCCGGCGGCGTCGACGTGAACGGGACGATCGGAGACACCCACAAGTACGCCGACCAGGTGGAGGTCGCCTTCCCGGGCGGCGTCGACCGCGCGTTCATCGTCGGGGCCTGCCCGATCGACCAGGCGACCAAGACCGAGATCATGAGCAAGTGCGTCGACAACCCGCACTACCAGCCGTGGCGCCGCTGAGCCGCGCCGGCCGCCTGCCCGGGGGCGACGGCCCGGCCGCCGCCGTCCCCGGGGGACGCCCGTTGATCTGACCCCCGTCATGAACGCACTGACCAGCCATGGTCGGGCCCTGACCTGGCACCGGTCAGGCATTACGGAGGGTGGAACTGTGGCGGACATCGAGTCGGCGCGCAAGGCGTTCGAGCGGTTCGATCTGAACGGCGACGGGCTGATATCGGCCGCCGAGTACAAGAGCGTGATGGCTCAGCTCGGCGACCCCCACGTCACCGAGCCGGTGGCCCAGGCCATCATCAACGACCACGACGCCAACGGCGACGGGCTGCTGACGTTCGAGGAGTTCTGGGCCTCGCGGAACAAGGGCTGACGGCACGGCCCCGGCCCACGGCGAACGCCTCGGGTCGGGGCGTTCCCGGGCGACGGACCGGGGCGCGGCCGGGGAACCCGCCGCCGGGGCCCCGCACCGGCCGGGCGTCCTCGCCCGAGGGCCGTCCCGTCGAACGTCCCCGGCGGGCGCCGCGGACGGACGGGACAGCCCTCAGCTCCTCCCGCCCCTCCGCCCGGGCCGCCGTCCCTTCCCTTCCCGCCGGTACGGCGGCCAGCCGCGCAGTTCGTCGTCGCGCGGGGCGCGCACCACGGCGGGAGAACCCGGGCCGAAGCACATCACCGGACGGGACGCGTCCCAGAGCGGCCAGCCCGGATCGCCCGAGACGGCGAACCGCACCCACGCCGTGTGCATCGCGTCGGCCAGTTCGCGCGGGGCGTCCTCGCCGGCCAGGGCCACCGCGTCCGGCCCGTCCAGGTTGTCGAAGACGAAACCGATCTCCAGCGCATGGCAGGCGCCCAGCCCCAGCACGGGGGAGCGCCAGCCGAACTCGTAGAGACGGGTGCCGCCCGGGGCGCCGGCACGGGCGTCCGCCACCCGGTTCAACGGCACGCGCAGCAGCAGGTCGGAGGCGAGCGCCCCGAGCAGCTCACCCGGAGTGGCCTCCGGCCGGTTGGCGCGGTAGGCGCGCGCCGTCTCCCTCGGCACCCCGAACTTCAGCAGGGCCAGCCAAAGCCGCGTCCTCGACAGCCGCTCCGTGAGCCCGCTCGGCACGAACCAGAGCCGGTACTCCTCGCTGTTCGACCCCATCAGCAGATCGACCTCGCCCGCCGCCCCGTCCAGCAGCGCGTCGAGCGGGTGGCGGGGCAGCAGATCGCCGTCCACCACGATCTGGAAGGAGTTGCCGCCGGTCAGCGGCGAACCGCCGGACGTCACCTCGGTCTGCGCGTCCAGCAGCCGCTCCCGGTCCACCGCCGCCAGCGCCCCGGCCGTCGCCGCCACCCCCAGCCGACGGGCGATCAGCTCCGTGGTGCGGCGGGCGGCGGCGCCGGGCGGCAGCGCCGTCGGCGCCCCGCTCTGCAGCACCGCCCGCCGGAACAGCCCCTTTGCACGCGGCGCGGCCAGCAGGGCGGCGATGCCGATGGCCCCCGCCGACTCGCCGCACAGCGTGACCAGGTCCGGATCGCCGCCGAACGCCGCGATGTTCTCCCGCACCCAGGTCAGCGCCGCGATCTGGTCGAGCAGCCCCCGATTGGCGGGCGCGTCCGGGAACACCCCGAACCCCTCGACGCCGAGACGGTAGTTGACGGAGACGAACACCACCCCGTCACGGGCGAACGCCGCCCCGTCGTACAACCGCACCGCCGACGAGCCGTGCAGCAGCGAACCGCCGTGGATCCAGACCAGCACCGGCAGCCCCGTCGCGCCCGGGGACGGCGTCCACACGTTCAGATTGAGGCAGTCGTCCCCGGTCACCTCGGGATCGGGCAGCAGCCGGTCCAGCGGCGGGGCGTACGGGCGCTTGGGCGCGGTCGGCCCGAACGCCACCGCGTCCCGCACCCCGTCCCACGGCTCCGGCCGCTCCGGCTCCCGGAAGCGCCGGGCGCCGACGGGCGCCGCCGCGTACGGGATGCCCCGGAAGACGGCGACGCCCCGCTCCGGAGCGCCGCGCACCCTCCCGCGGGCGGTGGCGACCAGCAATGACGTCTCGGATATGGGCGGGGGCACGGCAGACATGGCCTTCAGTCCTTCCGCGGTACGGGCCGGCGAGCGCGACCCTCGTCGGGCCGGCCGGGTGACGGATGCTCGTCGGGCCGGCCGGGTGACGGATGCTCGTCGGGCCGGCCGGGTGACGGATGAGGGAGCCGTCCGGGCGCGGCGCCTCCGCCGGGACCGGTGAGGCGACATGTACCCGGTCCGGGTCCGCGTCGACCACCGAACCGCCCGGAGCCGGTGTCACGTCCCGCGCACCGGACAGCGCACCGGGTCGTGGAACGCCCGGCACCCGGGCGTGCCCGCGCCCGGGTGCCGGGGCGACGCCGGGCACGGAAACCAGCAGACCACGGCTGAGCGCGGCCGGCCATCCGCGGCAGCACGCACCCCCGGGCCGGCACTCCCGTCCCAGCACTCCCGGACCGGGAGCCCGCCGTCCGCCGCAGCGGCGCCCCCGGTCGAACACCTCCGGATCCGCCCCCCGAGCACCGAGTCGGGCCCGGCGGGGCCACACCGGTCTCCTCGCCGGATCCGCCGCCCGCGCAGGCCACCCCGGTGGCGGCCGTTCCGCTCTCCACCCCGCTCACTCTCCCCCGGCCGGCCGCACGGCGGGAACGGCCGACCGGCGGCCGGCCAGTTCGTCCGCGATCCGGGCCGAGACGCGGCGGTCGACCGGGTACGCCAGGAAGACCAGTCCGCCGAGCACGATGAGCGCCATCGGAATGCCGCCCTGCGCGTAGCGGATGCCGTCCAGCACCCGTTCCGACTGGTCGGCGTGCGCCACGTAGCCGAACAGGCCCAGGCAGTACGCGGTGGCGGCGCCGCCCAGTCCGCCGCCGGTCTTGGCGGCGAACGAGGCCAGGGAGGCCAGCGCGCCCTCGGCGCGATGCCCGTGCCGCCACTCGACGTAGTCGGTGAGTTCGGCCAGCAGCGTGTAGTTGAGGGTGGTCCCCGTTCCCATGCCGATGCCCGCCACGGCCATACAGACCAGGATCGTCGGGACCGCGTCGTACGGGACGAACAGCAGCGCGCCGTTGCCGAGCGCGGCCACCGCCAGTCCGCCGAGATAGGCGGGCTTGCTGCCGAAGCGGCGCGCCAGCACGGGGGCGACGACACTGCCCGCGGCCATCGGGACCATCATCACCAGGGCGGCCACGGTCATCAGACCCTTCTCGCCCACGTTGTAGAGGAAGTAGAAGGGCATGGTGGCTAGCATCGCCGCACTGGCCGCCGCGGTCGACACCTTCGCCGTGAGCAGCACGGGCACCGGCCTGCCGCCGGTGAAGATCCGCAGCAGGTCGCGCACCCCGTAGCGGTCGGCGCGGATGGGACGCACCCGCTCCCGCACGCCCAGTGCCGACGTCGCCGTCAGGACCACGGACGCGACGGCCAGCAGCGTCGCCCAGATCAGCCAGCCGGTGCGCTCCGAGCCGAACGAACCGACCACCGGCAGCGTCCCGGCGACCACGATCACGCCGCCGACGAGATAGGTGAAGCCCTTCACCGCGGCCAGCTTCCCGCGCTCCGTGCGATCCGACGTCATCACCGGCAGCAGGGAGTTGAGCGGAATGTCCATCATCGGGAAGGCGACCCCCCACAGCAGATAGACGCCCCAGGCCACGGCCAGCGGCGCGGGCAGCAGCGCCGGGGCGAGAAAGAGCGCCGCGAAGCTGATCCCGCCCAGCACGCCGCCGACGAGTAGATACGTCCGGAACCGGCCGCGACGGGTCTCGGGGAGGTGGTCGAGGGCGTACCCGACGAACGGGTCGACGAGGCTGTCGACGATCCGTACGACCAGGAGCAGGGTGCCGACGGCGGCCGCCGCGAGGCCCAGCACGTCGGTGAGGTAGAGCAGCAGGAACGAACTGATGGTGGTGGACAGCAGGATGTTGCCGAAGTTGCCCGCGAAGAAGCTCAGCTTCTCGGTGAGGGCGGGGCGCTGATCGGTCGGTCCGCCGTCGGGGGGTGGGGCGACGGCGGGTGCGGGTGCGGTCATGGCGGGGTGCTCCGGTCTTCGTCGGTCGGGGCGTCGGGGAGGTCCTTGGGGGCGGGTCGGGGCGGGTCGGGGCGGGTCGGGGCGGGTCGGGGCGGGCCCGGGGCTGGGGCCGAGGCGGGGGGCGGCGGGAACGGGGGGCGGCGGGAACGAGGGGCGGCGGGGCCGAGGCGGTCCGGGGCGTCGGAGTCCCCGGACGCCGGGCCGGTGCTCCGGGAGCGGGGTCCCGGACGCCGGGGTTCCCCAGGTGGATCAGGCCCCGGGGCCCGTCAGCGCCCGCTTGAGGACCTTGCCGGTCGGGCCGAGCGGCAGGGACTCGGCGAACCGGACGATCCGCGGATACTTGTGCCGCCCGAGCCGTTCCCGGGACCAGGCGATCAGTTCCTCCGCCGTCACCGCGGCAGCGTCCGCGCGCGCCACCACGACCGCGCATATCTCCTCGCCGCGCGCCTCGTCCGGCACACCGATCACCGCCACCTCCGAGACCGACGGGTGACGTACCAGCACCTCCTCGACCTCGCGCGGATAGATGTTGAAGCCGCCCCGGATGACCAGGTCCTTCTTCCGGTCGACGATGCGCAGGAAGCCCTCCTCGTCCCGCACGCCGAGGTCCCCGGTACGGAACCAGCCGTCGACCACGGCGGCGGCCGTCGCCGCCGGATCGTCGAGATACCCCGCGAAGACGTTGTGACCGCGGACCACCACCTCGCCGACCTCGCCGTCCGGCAGCAGTACCACGGAGTCCTCCACCGCCGCGTCCGCCACACCGGTCTCCACGCCCCACACCGGATGGCCGACCGTTCCGGCGCGCCGGCCCAGGCCGGGCTGGTTGAAGGTGGCGACGGGCGAGGTCTCGGTCAGCCCGTAGCCCTCCAGGACCCGCGTCGCGAAGGCCGCCTCGAAGCGTTCGAGCACCGCGACGGGGAGCGCGGCGCCGCCGGAGACGGCCGCGCGCAGACGGCGGCGGCAGGCCGCGTCGGCCGAAACCCCGGGCTCCCGCGCCGCGGCCTCGACCAGCGCGTGGTACATCGTCGGCACGCCCATGAACACGCTCACCCGCTCGGCGGCC
The DNA here is from genome assembly GCF_037034285.1 of Streptomyces tyrfis. Lineage (NCBI taxonomy): Bacteria > Bacillati > Actinomycetota > Actinomycetes > Kitasatosporales > Streptomycetaceae > Streptomyces > Streptomyces tyrfis. Next base: position 42,158 of record NZ_JBAGJZ010000027.1, read on the forward strand.
AGCAGGTCCAGGGCGCCCGCGCCCGTGAAACGAGGCATGAGGACCAGCGTCGCGCCCGCCCGCAAGGTTGCGTTCATGGCGCACGTCTGCCCGTAGCTGTGGAACAGCGGCAGGCAGCCCAGCACCACGTCGTCGGTCCCCAGCCCCAGCAGGTCGTGGGCGACCACGGACGCGTTCATCACGATGTTGAGGTGGGTGAGCAGCGCCCCCTTCGGCCGCCCCGTCGTCCCGCTGGTGTAGAGGATCACCGCCGTGGCGTCCGGGGCCGCGGGCTCCGGGGCCGCCGACGCGTCGACGCCCATCGGCACGCCGCGCACGGCCCGCACCCCCGCGGCGCGCGCCCCCTTCTCGGCGACCGGCCACGGCGGACCGTCGCTGATCAGCACCGAGGCGCCGCTGTGCCGCAGCACGTACGCCACCTCCTCGGCGACCAGCAGCCCGTGCACCGGTACGACGGTCGCCCCTGCGACGAGTGCCCCGTAGTACGCGCACAGGAAGTCCGCCGAGTTCGGCAGCAGCACCGCCACCCGGTCGCCCGGACGCACCCCCGAAGCCCGCAGCGCGCCCGCGCAGCGCAGCACACGCGCCCACAACTCCCGATACGTCAGCCGGACGTCCGGATCGACGACGGCGACGCGGTCGGGGTGGGTGCGGGCCGACTCGCCGAGGACAGAGGCGACGCTCAGAAACATGACACGCTCCGGGAAACATGGTGTCTACAGGGCTGGTGCTGCTCAGAATCAGCCGTCGCCCCGCCCCGGGACAATGTGCAGATGCCCACCATGCGCACCACTCACCTGGGCAATGGCCCCTCGGGTTTTCGCATGGCGAGGCATCCGCCTAACGGGCAGGCCGTACCCTTCCGACACGACCGGAAGCAGACTGCCCCGACGGCGGCGGACCGACACGACCGGAGGCGGACCGACATGACGGAGACGGGGACGAGCCGGGCCCGGAGGACGCGTCCGGGCGACCGGTCCGAAGGCAGGGACGGGGAACTGCGGCGCGCGCTGGCGCTCGCGATCGTCCCCGAGATCGACGACCTGACCCGGCGGGTGGTCGCGGACATCCACGCACACAGCGACGCCTACGCTTCCGGCACATCGGTCAGCCATGGCGACCTGTGGGAGATCTGCCGCGACAACCTGCTGCGGGCGCTGGAGGACTTCGGCGGGCTGCCGCCCAGCGCGGGCGACTTCGGGCAGGCGGCCCGCGAGACGGGCCGGCGGCGCGCGGAGCAGAACGTACCGCTGGACACCGTGCTCCAGGCGTACCGGCGCGGTGGACGGGTGATGTGGCAGGTGATGGCGGAACACCTGCGGGCGTCCCGGGCCGGCCGGGCCGAGCAGGCCGAAGGGGCCGGTCCCGCACGGGCCGGCCGGGCCGAAGGGGCCGCCGGACTCTCGGCGGCCGGGCGGGGGCGGGACATCGCCGACGAGGCGATCGCGAGCGGCCTGGACACCGAGCTCGACATCGCGGGCGCCGTATGGGAGACCATCGACCGCTACTCGCTGGTGATGGCCGAGTCGTACCGGCTGACCCAGCTGGAGATGGAGGGCCGTCAGGACACCCGCCGTGTCGCCCTCTTCGAGGCCGTGCTCGACGGGCGCGGGGACGACCCGGCGGTCGCCTCGGCGGCGGCCGCCGCGCTCGGCGTGCCGCTCCACGACCGGTACGTCATCGTCGTCGCCGCCCAGGACCCGGCCGCGCCGCCCAACCTGGCGCCGGTCCTCGACGACCACGGCATCTGGTCCTTCTGGCGGCCGCGATCGGGCCGGTACGCGGGAATCGTGCGGCTCGCCGCCGGCGAGTCGGGCGTACTCCTCGACCTCTTGCGCCACCGCACCCCGGCGACCGCCGGCATGTCACCGGAGTTCGACCGGCTCTCCCAGGCGGGCCGGGCCCTGCGACTGGCCGAGCAGGCCCTGCGCACGCTGCCCGCGGGCAGCGGCGAGGCGGCGGCGTTCGACGACCGGTTGCCGGAAGCCCTTCTCGTCGGACGCCCCGAGATCGCCGAGCGCATCGTCGCCACGCACCTGGGCGCGGTGCTGGACAACGGGGCCGAACGGGACGCGCTGCTCGACACGCTCCGGATCTGGCTCGACAACGGCTGTTCGGCTGCGCGCGCCGCCGAACAGCTCTACTGCCACCGCAACACCGTCCTCAATCGCATCGGCCGGATCGCCGAACTCACCGGCCGCTCCGCCGAGTCGGGCGAGGCCAGGCTCGGCTGGGCCCTGGCCCTGAGAGCACTGCCGCTGAGCACCACGGACGACGGACCGCTCCCGGCACCACGCGGCCCGGCCGATCCGGATTTCCCGGACGGCCCGGCCCGGCGGGGCAGACTCCGCTGACCGCTCCGGAGACGCGGCCGGAACGAACACGCCTCGTCGAGCGGACCCCTGACACCGGTCGCGTCAGGGCGACCCCGGCGAACACGCCGTGGACCCCGGAGCCGGCGGATGGAGCGAGGGGTTCGTGCTCTCCAACGGGCAGGACGACGCGTACCCGGACGAGGACACCGTGCCGATCGGCGAGGCATTGAGAATCGTGGAGCACATCGTCGGCACGGGATCCTGGCCCGCGGACGCGCGCTGGGCGGTCGATCGCTGAAGCGGCCGGGGCACGGGCACGGCGCCCGCGCCCCGGCCCCGCCGGTCAGGCGGCGAAGAACCGGGAGAGGGTCTCCCGTTCGTCGATCTCCACCAGATCCGGACGGGTGTAGCGCTCCGCGCGGGCGTGGTAGTCGAAGTCGCCCCGGACCAGCCCGCGGTAATCCCGTACGCACCGCTCCAAGGCGTCCCGGGCGGGCCCGGCGATCCCGGCCACCGCGATCTGCGCGGCCAGTTCCTGCTCGGCGCTGCGCACCCGTTCCGCCACATTCGCCAGCTGCGTTCCCGCCTCGTCGACGGCCTCCTGGAGACTGAGCCCGTGCTCGCGCTGGATGAGCCGTACGGCATTGTGCTCGTACCCGAGCCGTGCTTCCTTCTCGAAGGAGCAGATGTCGTTGCACAGCCCGGAATGATCCGTCACCGCATTGCGGAGAGCGATATACGCGGGAAGGCTGCGAGCCGATTCCGGTAGGTCGATTCCGGCGGTGATCTCATGCAGGTCCAGGAAAGGCTGCATGGCCACCGAGTCCCGGCGATGCCTCACGAAATCCTCCCGGGCCGGCACCTGCCCGGCGGCCCGTTCCACGGCCTCGGCGTAATAGGTCCACAGCCAGGCGACCGTATCCCGGCGGAACTGCCGGACCCAATGGGCCGGGCGGTCCCGGTACGTCCGGTCCCGCAGACCGACGAGCGCGTGCTCCATGGGGCCGCGCGGCGGACCGCCGTCGAGCACGGTCACCAACCGGTCGATCGCCGTCTCGCACATTCGGGGATCACGCCCGGCCGGCCCGTCGTCGAACTCGTCGTCGACGAGGAACGCCCAGAAGAGCCACTGGCAGAAGAGATCGAGATGCCGCTGTGAAGCCGTGGGGAAGATGAGAGATATCCAGAGTTCCGGCCTGGTCCGGATCATCTTCTTCCGGCCCGTCGCGGAGAGCGTCAGCCCCTGGGACTCGGCCCATTCCCAGGCGGCCCTTCTGGTCTCCTCGATGCCGGGATTGCATCCGGTGCTCCGGAACGGCATATAGAACTTCGGCAGCACGATCTGGCTCATTGGTGCCCCTCGTCGAGACGATGCGAATGAACGATACGAATGGGGAGCTGATCGGATTCACGCACGGGACCGGTATGCGGAGAGAGGCGGTCCGCCCACCGGACCCCGGCCCGAGCCGGAGGTTCGCCGCGCGAGATGAGGCGATCATCCCTGCTCACTCTCCTCCGCCGGGTATCGGGGCAATGGGGGGCCGGGCTCCCGGGCCCGCGGTGGCGGACGCCCCGGGGGTCAGGACGTCGGCATCACCATGCGTGATCCCCAGTCAACCCCTTGTGTGGAGGGGAGGGAAGTCATGTGTGACCGAAAATGTGTGATGGCCGGAGCCGGGTGAGCGCGTTTGAACGGTTGCCGGCTCCTCACACCACCCGTGCGCCGACCTATGCCACGGGCACTTCGCGCCGCGTGCGGGGGGTTTCCCGAACCCATGCGGCCCCATGCCGAACTCATGGGGCGTCAATCCGTAATTGTCCGGATCCGCGCCCCGAATCTCGTCACTGTCCGGATCCAGGAGGGCGGGAATCCGTGACGTTCCCGCGGCGGCCCCGTGATGGCCCCGCGTGGCGGCCGATCCGGCTCGGCGAAGACGGCGGCCCCGGCCGCAGGTCCTCGGCGACGGTCCTCGTCGCGGATGATCCGGGGCCGCGGTCCGCCGGTACCGCCGCGGCCGGGGCGTCTCCTACGGCCGGAGGCGCCTCTCCGCCTCGGCCTCCCGGGCTCGCGGCGCCGCACCCGGACAACCCGGTGCACGTGCAAGACGCCGTCGCCGTCGCCGTCGACCTGGCCTTCCGGCCGCGCTCGGGCCGGGCCGGCCGACCTCGCCCACACCGTCCCGGCCACCGGCCGCCGAATCAGCGTGGGGCCGCCCGAGGCGCCCGGCACCGAGGAACTCCGGCCGGCCGACATCGGCATCGGCGCCACCTCGACCGGCTGACCGCCGTGCACACGCCCATCGGCCGCGAGATCGTGCCGGTCCTCGGCGACATGGGCAGCGCCGCCGCCCGGGCCCCGAACGCGGTCCGGTTGCTCTGGGAGCTCCGGCTGGAGGGACAGCGGCTCCGGGAGCCCTGGAACTGGGGCCCGTTCGCCCGTTCGCCGACGCGCCCTTCGTCCCCCGGGTGCGCCTCGGGCGCTCCGTCCTGGCCCGGCGGTCCGGCGGGCGGACGGGATTCCGGGCCCGAGCCCGGGCGCTGCGGACGAGGGACGAATGGCGAGGTGCGGCGGCCAGGGGCGGGCAGAGGAGCCGGATCGTGAGCCCGGCGTCCGGGCGGGCCGGGCGTTGGACATTCGGCGGCGACGTGGGCGTGCGGCGGGAATGGCCCGTCGGCGCAAGCGGTTTCAGCCGGTGGCAGGTGAAGCAGCTCACGGCCGGTTTCGGGAGGATATGTATGAAGATCGGTGACATCGAGGTCCTGGCGATCACGGACGGAGTGGGAAGGGAGGTCGCCACCGACATCCTCAGCCGCCCGGGCGTGGACGACCCATGGGCCTGCCACGGCCATCACCTCGCCCCGGACGGGACGCTGGAGCTGCCGCTGGGCGGCTTCCTGGTGCGTACCGGGGACCGCGTCGTACTGGTCGACGCCGGCGTCGGCGCGGGGGACCACGGTCGCTACCAGGGCGGCTCGCTGCTGGAGTCGCTCGAAGCCCACGGCATCACTCCCGACGACGTGACCGACGTGGTCTTCACCCATCTGCACTTCGACCACATCGGCTGGGCCACCCACCAGGGCCGGCCGGTCTTCCCCCGCGCGACCTACCGCGCCCACCGCGCCGACTGGCAGCACTTCGTCTCCGGCGAAGCCCCGCAGCAAAGCGCCGTCGACAAGCTCACCCCGCTCGGCGACCAGCTCGAACTCTTCGACACCGACCACACCGTCGCCCCCGGCCTGGACGCCCTTCACACCCCGGGCCACACCCCCGGCACCACCGTCTACGCCGTCTCCTCCCGCGGTGAGCGCGCACTGCTGCTGGGCGATGTCGCCCACTCCGTCGTCCAGTTCTCCGAACGCGACTGGGAGGTCGTCTGGGACGTCGACCCCGCGGCCGCCTCCGCCGCGCGCAACCGCATCGCGGACCAGGCCGCCGAAACCGGAGACCTGCTGGTCGCCGCCCACTTCCCCGGCATGCGCTTCGGCCGCGTCATCACCGCCGACGGGCCCCGGCGATTCGTCGCCGTCTGACGCTTCCCGGCCCGGTCGCTCGCCCCGCGCCGGCTCTCCCCGTCCGGTCGCCGTCCCGGCCCGGAGCGGGCGCGCGCTCCGGGCCGGCAGGTTCGACGGCCCGGGCGGGCAGGGGGAGCCGGGCGGGCGGGACGCCGCTGAGGTGTGGGGCGAAGCCCTCGGGGGGCGCCGCCGTGTCGGGGAGCACACGAAGCGTTCAGCGCCCGCGCCCTCGTCACACGAAGCCCTCAGCGCTCGGACCCTCGGCAACGCGAAGCCCTCGACCCCCTCCGCCGGCACGCAGCGCCCTCCGCCCGGCACACGGCGCCTTCGCACTCGCGCGGGGGTGCCGCCGTGCGCCTCAGCACTCGATGATGTTCACCGCGAGGCCGCCGCGCGCGGTCTCCTTGTACTTCACGGACATGTCCGCGCCGGTCTCCTTCATGGTCTTGATGACCTTGTCCAGGGAGACCTTGTGGCTGCCGTCGCCGCGCAGGGCCATCTTCGCCGCCGTGACGGCCTTGACCGCGGCCATGCCGTTCCGTTCGATGCAGGGGATCTGGACGAGGCCGCCGACCGGGTCGCAGGTCAGGCCGAGGTTGTGCTCCATGCCGATCTCGGCGGCGTTCTCGACCTGTTCGGGGGTGCCGCCGAGGACCTCGGCGAGGGCGCCCGCCGCCATGGAGCAGGCGGAGCCGACCTCGCCCTGGCAGCCGACCTCGGCGCCGGAGATCGAGGCGTTCTCCTTGAAGAGCATGCCGATGGCCCCGGCGGCCAGCAGGAAGCGGACGACGCCGTCCTCCTTCTCGGCCTCGGTGGCGCCGCCCGCCGCGAAGTTCATGTAGTAGTGCAGCACGGCCGGGATGATTCCGGCGGCGCCATTGGTGGGGGCGGTGACGACGCGGCCGCCCGCCGCGTTCTCCTCGTTGACCGCCATCGCGTAGAGGGTGATCCACTCCATCGCGTGGGTCTGCGGGTCGCCCTCGGCGCGCAGCTGGCGGGCGGTGGTGGCGGCGCGGCGGCGGACCCGGAGGCCGCCGGGCAGGATGCCCTCGCGGGACATGCCGCGCGCGACGCACGCCTGCATGACCCGCCAGATGTCGAGCAGGCCCGAGCGGATCTCGTCCTCGGTGCGCCACGCCTTCTCGTTCTCCAGCATCAGCGAGGAGATGGACAGGCCGGTCTCGCGGGAGAGCCGCAGCAGTTCGTCGCCGGTGCGGAAGGGGTGCTTCAGGACGGTGTCGTCGAGGACGATCCGGTCCGCGCCGACCGCGTCCTCGTCGACGACGAAGCCGCCGCCGACCGAGTAGTACGTCTTCTCCAGCAGCGTCGCGCCGTCGTGGTCGAAGGCGAGGATCGTCATGCCGTTGGCGTGGTAGGGGAGGGCCTTGCGGCGGTGCAGGACCAGCTGTTCGTCGGCGTCGAAGGCGATCTCGTGCATGCCGAGCAGGTTGATCCGGCCGGTGGTGCGGATGCGTTCCACCCGCTCGTCGGCGGTCTCCACGTCGACGGTGCGGGGCGACTCGCCCTCCAGACCGAGCAGGACGGCCTTCGGGGTGCCGTGGCCGTGGCCGGTCGCGCCGAGCGAGCCGTACAGCTCCGCCCGTATCGAGGCGGTGTGGGCGAGCAGGCCCTCGTTCTTCAGGCGGCGCGCGAACATACGGGCGGCGCGCATCGGGCCGACCGTATGGGAGCTGGACGGGCCGATGCCGATCGAGAAAAGGTCGAAGACCGAGATGGCCACGGGGAACTCCTCAGTGGGTGGCGGACGCCGTCGTCTGCCAGGTGGTGCGAGGGGGAGGGCAGGTGGTGAGAGACGGGGAAGGGGGGCGGGGCCGGTGGACCCGGAGGCACGGGGCGGGGAGGGGCGCCGCGCCCACCGTCCGGTGTGCGGGGCGCCCCGCCCGAGGGGTGACGGACCCGGCCCCCCCGGGGCCCGCACCGCGGCGGGGCGGTGCGGGGCGGGGGACGGGCCGCCCGTGCGTCCGGCCCGCTTCGGGCCGGGGTACTGCGTCGAGCCGGCCGCTGCTCCGGGCCGGGCACGGCTTCAGGCCGGGGTACCGTCCCGGACCGGGCAATGCTCCGGGCCGGTCGCGGCCTCGGGCCGGGTGCCGTCCCGGACCGGGACCGCTACAGGCCGGGGTACAGCGGGAACTTCTCGGCCAGCGCGACGACGCGGGCCTTCAGGGCCTCCGCGTCGTACGACGGCTTCAGCGCGGCGGCGATGATCTCCGCCACCTCCGTGAAGTCCTCGGCGCCGAAGCCGCGGGTGGCCAGGGCCGGGGTGCCGATCCGCAGCCCCGAGGTGACCATCGGCGGGCGGGGGTCGTTCGGGACGGCGTTCCGGTTGACCGTGATGCCGATCTCGTGCAGCCGGTCCTCGGCCTGCTGGCCGTCCAGCTCGGAGTCGCGCAGGTCGACCAGGACGAGGTGGACGTCGGTGCCGCCGGACAGCACGGAGACACCGGCCTCGGTGACGTCGGGCTGGACCAGGCGCTCGGCCAGGATGCGGGCGCCCTCCAGGGTGCGCCGCTGGCGCTCCTTGAACTCCTCGGTCGCCGCGACCTTGAACGAGACCGCCTTGGCCGCGATCACGTGCTCCAGCGGACCGCCCTGCTGGCCCGGGAAGACCGCCGAGTTGATCTTCTTGGCGAGTTCCTGGGTCGACAGGATGACGCCGCCGCGCGGACCGCCGAGGGTCTTGTGCGTGGTGGTGGTGACGACGTGGGCGTGCGGCACCGGGTTGGGGTGCAGGCCCGCCGCCACCAGCCCGGCGAAGTGCGCCATGTCGACCATCAGGTACGCGCCGACCTCGTCCGCGATCCGGCGGAAGGCGGCGAAGTCCAGCTGACGGGGGTACGCGGACCAGCCGGCGACGATCAGCTTCGGCTTGGTCTCCTTGGCCAGGCGCTCGACCTCGGTCATGTCCACGACGCCGGTGTCGTCCACGTGGTACGGGACCACGTTGTAGAGCTTGCCCGAGAAGTTGATCTTCATGCCGTGGGTCAGGTGACCGCCGTGGGCCAGGTTCAGGCCCATGATCGTGTCGCCCGGCTTCAGCAGCGCGAACATCGCGGCCGCGTTGGCCTGCGCGCCCGAGTGCGGCTGGACGTTCGCGGCCTCGGCGCCGAACAGCGCCTTGATCCGGTCGATGGCGATCTGCTCGACGACGTCGACGTGCTCGCAGCCGCCGTAGTAGCGGCGGCCGGGGTAGCCCTCGGCGTACTTGTTGGTGAGGACGGAGCCCTGGGCCTCCATGACCGCGACCGGGGCGAAGTTCTCCGACGCGATCATCTCGAGAGTGGTCTGCTGGCGGCGGAGCTCGGCGTCGACGGCGGCGGCGACGTCCGGGTCCAGCTCGTGGAGGGAGGAATTGAGAAGCGACATCAAGTGGTCCCTTGGGGTCTCAGTTGCCGGAGAACTCGGTGTACTCGTCGGCGGAGAGCAGGTCCTTCGGCTCCTCCGTGACGCGTACCTTGAACAGCCAGCCGCCCTCGAAGGGAGCGGAGTTCACCAGCGACGGGTCGTCCACGACGTCCTGGTTCGCGGCCGTGATCTCGCCGGTCACCGGCGAGTACAGGTCGCTCACCGACTTGGTCGACTCCAGCTCGCCGCAGGTCTCGCCCGCGGTCACGGTGTCGCCGACCTCGGGGAGCTGCGCGTAGACGACGTCACCGAGCGCGTTGGCGGCGAACTCGGTGATGCCGACCGTGGCGACACCGTCCTCGGCGGCCGACAGCCACTCGTGCTCCTTGCTGTAACGCAGCTGCTGGGGGTTGCTCATGACCTGAATTCTCCTGTACGCGGGGGAGTGCTGTTGAACGGTGGTCTTACGGTGTGAGACGCGATTGCGTCACTTTGCGGTGTGCGGACGTCCGTGGACGCCGCGCCCGGCCGCCGGAACCGCTTGCGGCGCCGACGGTCCGGCCTCACTTCTGACGCTTGTAGAACGGCAGGGCCACGACTTCGAACGGCTCGTGGTTGCCCCGGATGTCCACTCCGACGCCCTCGGCGCCGGGCGTGGCGTACGCGGCGTCCACGTACGCGATGGCGATCGGCTTGCCCAGGGTGGGCGACGGGGCGCCCGAGGTCACCTCGCCGACGACCTGGCCCCCGGCGACCACCGCGTAGCCGGCGCGCGGCACCCGGCGGCCCTCGGCGATCAGCCCGACGAGCTTGCGGGGCGGGGCGGTCTCGGCGCGCTCGGCGGCGGCCCTCAGGGCCTCGCGGCCGACGAAGTCGCCCTCCTTCTCGAACTTCACGACCCGGCCGAGCCCGGCGTCGAACGGGGTCAGCACCGTGGTCAGCTCGTGGCCGTAGAGCGGCATGCCCGCCTCCAGGCGCAGCGTGTCGCGGCAGGAGAGCCCGCACGGGACCAGGCCGTGCGGGGCGCCCGCCTCGGTGAGGGCCTTCCACAGCCCCTCGGCGTGCTCGGGGGCGACGAACAGCTCGAAGCCGTCCTCGCCGGTGTAACCGGTACGGGCGATCAGCGCGGGCACCCCGGCGACCGTGCCCGGCAGGCCCGCGTAGTACTTGAGGCCCTCCAGGTCGGCGTCGGTGACCGAGGCCAGGATGGCGGGGGACGCGGGGCCCTGGACTGCGAGCAGCGCGTACGCGTCGCGGTCGTCGCGCACCTCGGCGTCGAAGCCCCCGGCGCGCGCGGTCAGGGCGTCCAGCACGATCTGGGCGTTGCCCGCGTTGGCGACGACCATGTACTCGTCCTCGCCCAGCCGGTAGACGATCAGGTCGTCGAGGATGCCGCCGTCCTCGGCGCAGATCATCGTGTAGCGGGCGCGGCCGACGGCGACGGTGCCGATGTTGCCGACCAGAGCGAAGTTCAGGAGGTCCGCGGCCCCGGGGCCGGTGACGGTGATCTCGCCCATGTGCGACAGGTCGAAGAGGCCGGCCCGGGTGCGGACCGCGTTGTGCTCGTCGCGCTCGCTGGCGTACCGCAGCGGCATGTCCCAGCCCGCGAAGTCGGTCATGGTCGCGCCCAGCGAGCGGTGCAGGGCCTGAAGGGGGCTGTGGCGCGAAGCGCCTTCAGGCAGGGCGGTGGCGGGAGACGGGTGGGCGGTGCGGCGGGGGGCGGTGCTCATGGATATGGCTCCCGGGGGCAGGACGGCGAGGACAATCCCTCCCCATCTGTCATCGGAACCTGAGAGGTTCGCCGAAAGCCCCCGAAGGGTCCCGTTCGGCTTGCACCTTGGGTGGGGCCGCGTGGCGGCCCGCTTTTCAGATCTGCCTCATCCACGCGGTACGGGGCCTGAGAGATTCAAGGGAGGAACTTGCTCCTTCGGCGCCCGGGCACCTGTGGTGACCGGAACTCTCCCGCGCGGATTCAAGCGGCCTTTATGCAGTTGGCCGGGCCATCATCGCACGCATCGGGCCGCAACGGGGCGTCGGTCCCCGGCCGATTCCGACGGCGTGGACGGTTGTGCCGCATTACCTTTTCTTTACACTTCCGGCCATGGGCCGACACCCGGCAGGGGGAGGGCGATGACGTTACGGCGGTACGCGACGACCGCGGGGGGCGCACGCGGTGTGATGCCCGCGCAGTCAGGGGGCCCGGACGGGCGGGCGCCGGGCCGCCCCGTGCCGGCCGTGCGCGACCTGCGGCGGCCCGACGGCCCCGCCCGGTACGGCCTGGTCTTCGCCGCGGGCGACGTGGTGGTGGTCTCCGGGCTGCCCGGCAGCGGCAAGTCCACCCTGATCCGGCGGACGGCCGCGGCCCGCGCCATCGACTCCCAGGACGTCCGGGACCGCTGGGCGCGGCTGATGCCCCGCCTCCTCCCGTACGCCCTCTACCGCCCCCTCGTCCGCCTCGCCCACTACGGCGGGCTGTGGCGGGCGCTGCGCTCCGGCGAGTCCCTCGTGGTGCACGACTGCGGGACGCAGGCGTGGGTGCGCGGCTGGCTGGCCCGCGCCGCGCGCCGCCGGGGCCGGGAGCTCCACCTGGTGCTGCTCGACGTCACGCCCGGGACCGCGCGGGAGGGACAGCGCGAGCGCGGCCGGGGCGTCTCCGGATACGCGTTCGCCCGCCACCGCGGGGCCGTGGCCCGGCTGCTCCGGAACGCCGAGCGGGGCCGGCCGCCGTCCGGCTGCGCCTCGGCGGTGCTGCTGGACCGGGCGGCCGCGGCGCTGCTGGAGCGCATCACGTTCGCCTGAGGCCGGGCCCGGGCCCGGGCGGCCGGGCGGCGGCGGACGGTTAACCTTCTGCCGGAAGGCTCGGGCGAGAAGGGGAAGCAGTGGACATTCCGGCACAGGTCCAGTCGCATCCGGAGAACGGATGGCCGGCCAACGAGCTCGAAGAGGTGCTGATGGCCTCGGTGGGCGCGGCGGAGGCCGGCGGGCGCCTCGTCGAGGTGCTCGGACGCAGCCACGTCTGGGTGCCGCTGCCCAACGGCGGCGCCCCCGACGCGCGGGAGCTGGACCTGCCGACCCTGGAGATCGACGGCGCCGCGTTCGTCCCCGTGTTCAGTTCCGAGCAGCAGTTCCTCGGCTGCGTCGGCGACCGGATGTCCTACACCGTCGCCCCCGCCCGGGAGTTCGCCCGCGGCCTGCCGCCGCAGCTCGGCATAGCCGTCAACCCCGGCGGCGCGGTCGGGATGCCGCTGCCGCCGCCCGCCGTGGCCGAACTGTGCCGCACCGGGCGCACCGCGCTGGACGGGCCGGCCGCCGGCGGCCGGGTCCGGCTGTTCGAACCGGACTGGCAGGAGGAGCCCGTCGACTTCCTCTCCGCCGCGGCCGGCGAGTTCGAGGAGAGCGGCGTGGTGGTCACCGCCCGCCGCACGCTGGCCAGCATCGAGGGCGGCGATCCCGTCCTCTTCGTCGGCGTGGAGCTCTCCGCCTGGGACGGCGACGCCGGGCAGAGCGCCCCGATGGACGCGCTGGGCCGGGCCCTGGGCCGGGTGGCGGTGCCCTGGCCGGTCAACCTGGTCCTGCTCGACGTGGCACAGGACCCGGTCGGCGACTGGATGCGGGAGCGGATCCGTCCGTTCTACCAACGCGCGGAACGGTAGTACGGGGCCGGCGCGCGAACGGCGGTACGGGGGCGCGCGGAACGGGAGTGCGGGGCGCGCGGGCCGGCCCGCGCCGCGGCGCACGCCGGGCGCCACCGGGCCGGCCCGAGGCGTCAAGTCGGTGTCAGGACCGCCGCATAAGCTGGTTTCATGGCGGGTGTCACGGCATCGTGCCGCGCCCGTGTGCCCCGGGAGCGGCGGGCCGGCACAGTGGATCGAAGAGGGGCGGAACCAGGTGACTGCGTCAGGCACCGCGGCGGCCGGACAGGTCGAGCACATGCTGCGCCAAGTGACGCCCGGGCGCTACGACGCGTACGAGGCGCTGCTCCAGGCCCTCGCGGACGGCCGGATCTGGATGCTCCTCTGGCACGGCCGGGCGGGTTCGCCGGACGCCCAGTACGGAAACATGGAGATCGGCGGCCTCGGCTACGCCCCCTGTGTGACCTCCGCCCAGGAGCTGTCGGCCAGCGGCTGGACCCGGGCCCACGAGGTGGTCACCGGCCGCGACATCGCCCGCGCCCTGTTCCCCGACCGCTGGGGCATCTGGCTCAACCCGCACGCCCCGGGCGGCGGCGTCGGCGTCCCCTGGCTGGACCTGCGCCGCATCGCCACCGGCCTGGACCGGATGCCCGCCGGGCCGCTCCGGCTCACCGAACCGGCCATCGAGATCCCGCAGTTCTACGCCCTGCTCGCGCAGAGCGCCCACCACACGCCCGCGATCCGCTCGCTGCGCCGCGCCTGGGTGCAGCCCGCGCTCGGGACGCCGTACCTCGCCATCGGCCTCGACCTGTACGACACCAGCCCGCCGTCCGTCGAGGCGGTGCGCGCGATGATGCGGCAGTCGGTCGGCGCGGTCCCGGAGGGGCTGCCCGTCTCCACCGTCGCGATGTCCGACGAGTACGACCCGGTCGCGATGTGGCTGCGCGCCAACTCCCGCCCGTTCTACGACCGCGAGGCCCACGCCCCGGCGCCCGGCTACGGCTATCCGCCGCCGCAGGGCGCGTACTGAAGGCGGCCCGGCCGCCCCTTCGGCGGGGCGGCGCGCCGCACCCGGCGCACCCCGCGCCCCGCACCTCGCGCCCCGCGTGCCGCGCCCCGCACCTCGCGCCCCGCACCCCGCGTGCCGCACGGCGACCGCGCGGCGCGCGCGCCGGATTGAAGCCATGCCGGGCGCGCGGGCGTGTGACGCGCCGGGCCAAGGGCTGTCCCTCGCCTGTCCGCCGCCCCGGCGCGGCCGTTCCGGCACCTCCCTCCTCAACCTCCTTCGCCGCCCGGGAAGTCGGCCCCGCCGCCGCACCCGGAGCGCGGTCCCCCGGCCCCGGCGGCCCGGAACGTGCGCCGTGCACCCCGTATGCCGGACATCTCCGTGGAGGGGCCGTCTGGTGGTGAAAGCGAGGAGTATGGGAATCATCGCCCTGTTGAACCTCAACTGACCGGTGTTCGACGGGCGTTCACCACCGTCCGGATAACGGATCACCCCAGTCAGCATCACGGTTAGGCATCCATTCGCCTGTCGGTATGGCTACCGCGCGCGGCGGCGATGAAGACTCCCGCAGCAAGGGCGTCTGCCGCCTCCGCGTACGACTGACTGATCCGTGCCGCCACCGCGGCCAGTTCGGCCCGGCCACCGCCGGTTGAGAGGGGTCCTTGCCACGATGACGGCACCACTGCACGAGCCGACCACGGAGACGGGCCCGAACGCGACCGGTGGTCCGGCGGCCGACTCCGGGGTGAAGAAGGTCGAGGGGCGGTCCCTCAAGCAGATCGCCTGGAACCGCCTCAAGCAGGACAAGGTCGCTCTGACGGGTGGCATCGTCGTCCTCGCCCTGATCGCGGTGGCGATCTTCGCACCGCTCATCGTCTCCCTGCTGGGCCACCCGCCGAACGACTTCCACCAGGACAAGCTCGACCCGCTGACCAACCTGCCCACGGGCTCCCTCGGCGGCATCAGCGGCGACTTCCTCTTCGGCGTCGAGCCGAACAAGGGACGGGACGTCTTCAGCCGGATCGTCTACGGCGCCCGGATCTCGCTGCTGGTGGCGTTCCTGGCGGCCCTGGTCGCCGTGGCGCTGGGCACGCTGTTCGGGATCGTCGCCGGCTACTTCGGCGGCTGGGTCGACGCGCTGATCAGCCGGGTGATGGACGTGCTGCTCTCCTTCCCGCAGCTGCTCTTCATCATCTCCCTGGTCTCGGTCCTCCCCGACGACCTGCTCGGCCTCACCGGCAGCGGGGTGCGGATCGCCGTACTCGTCGCCGTCATCGGCTTCTTCGGCTGGCCCTATGTGGGACGCATCGTGCGGGGGCAGACGCTCTCGCTGCGCGAACGCGAGTACGTGGAGGCCGCGCGGAGCCTCGGCGGCGGGCGCGGGCACATCCTCTTCCGCGAACTGCTGCCCAACCTGGTGGCCCCGATCACCGTCTACGCGACGCTCATGATCCCCACCAACATCCTCACCGAGGCCGCCCTGAGCTTCCTCGGCGCCGGTGTCCGGCCGCCCACGGCCTCCTGGGGCGGCATGCTGCGCGACGCACTGGAGACATACGAGCACGACCCGATGTTCATGGTCTTTCCCGGCGTGACGATCTTCATCACCGTACTGGCCTTCAACCTCTTCGGGGACGGGCTGCGCGACGCCCTGGATCCCAAGGGGACCCGATAACCCACGACTTGCCCCTGCCGCACTGTCAGGTGGCTCTTCCCATGGTTCTCCGGCAAGCAACGGCCTGGGACCGCGATCTCGGAGGTTGCGAGAAAATGTCCACAGTTTCCACGAAACGACGGCTCACCGCTGGTGCGGCCCTCGTGGTCGCGGCGCTGATGACCACCACGGCGTGCGGCGGCGGCGACGGCGACAGCGACAGCGGCAGCGCCAAGGGTGCGGGCTTCAACGCGGCGTTCGACAAGATCGCCAATCCGTCTGCCAAAAAGGGCGGAACGCTGAAGATGGTCGGCAAGCAGGACCTGGACTCGGCGGACCCGCAGCGCGCCTACTACGGCATGGCGTGGGACTTCATGCGCTTCTACACCCGCCAGCTGGTCACGTACGACACCAAGCCGGGCCTGGCCTCGACCAAGCTGGTCGGCGACCTCGCCACCGGCCCCGGTGAGATCACGGACGGCGGCAAGACCTACACGTACAAGCTGCGGGATGGCCTGACCTGGGAGGACGGCTCCAAGCTGACCTCCAAGGACGTCAAGTACGGCATCGAGCGCATCTGGGCGACGGACACCATCACCGGCGGTCCGCAGTACCTGAAGCAGACGCTGGACCCGAAGGGCGAGTACAAGGGCCCCTACAAGGACTCGTCCCCGGACAAGCTCGGCCTGAAGTCGATCGAGACGCCCGACGACAACACCATCATCTTCCGGCTGCCCAAGCCCAACGGCGACTTCGAGCAGTTCCTCGCCATGCCGTCCGGCTCGCCCGTGAAGGCGTCCGAGGACACCAAGGCCAAGTACACCCAGCGGCCGTTCTCCTCCGGCCCGTACAAGTTCGAGTCGTACAAGCCGAACAAGAGCATCGTGCTCGTCCGCAACGACAAGTGGCAGAAGTCGTCGGACCCGGTGCGCGCCGCGCTCCCGGACAAGGTCACCGTCACGTTCTCCGCCAACCTGGAGGAGAACGACAAGAAGCTGATGGAGGGCGACTACGACGTCGACCTCAACGGCACCGGCATGACCCAGTCCGGCCGGGTCACCGCGATCCAGAAGTACAAGGACAGCGTCGACAACATGCAGACGTCGTTCGTCCGCTACGTCGCGCTGGTCCACACCGCCAAGCCGCTGGACGACGTCCACTGCCGCAAGGCCGTCTTCTACGCCACCGACTTCGCCGCCCTCCAGCAGGTCCGCGGCGGCGAGATCGCCGGCGGCGCGATCGCCAACAGCGCCCTCCCCGCGTCCATCAAGGGCCACAGCGACTACGACCCGTACGGCGTCCTCGCCCGCAAGGGCAAGCCGGACCTGGCCAAGGCCAAGGACGAGCTGAAGCAGTGCGGCCAGCCGAACGGCTTCCCCACCAAGCTCACCGCCCGCAACAACAACCCGGGTGAGGTCGACACCGCCGAGGCGCTCCAGGCGCAGCTCGCCAAGGTCGGCATCAAGGTCGCGGTCGACCCGATCAACGGCGCCGAGGCGGCCAGCATCAGCGGCTCGCCGTCGGTCGTGAAGCAGCGCGGCTACGGCATGACGATGAGCGGCTGGGGCCCGGACTTCCCGTCCGGCCAGGGCTTTGGGCAGCCGCTGTGGGACAGCCGCTTCCTCTCGGAGACCGGCAACTACAACGAGTCGCAGATCAAGGACCCGGAGATCGACAAGCTCTTCGACCAGGCGATCGCGCAGACCGACCCGGAGAAGGCCGGTGAGGTCTACCAGCAGATCGACAAGCGGATCCTCGACCAGGCCGACTGGATGCCCTTCATCTACGAGAAGAACATCACCTGGCGCGGCAAGCGACTGACGAACGTCTACATGTCCGACGCCTACAACGGCCGTTACGACTACGTCTCGCTCGGCGTCGTCAAGTAGTCGCTGCACGGGCGGCGCCGGCCTCGGTCGCCGCCGCCCCCAGCAACAGCGGCCGACCCCGTCGGCCGCTCCACCGCCGCCGAAACCCGCCAGTCCGAAGGGCAGGTGATGGCCGGGGCGGTGGCCGGGAGCCCCACGAGGAACCCCGGCCACCGCCGGGCCGCGCACAGTGCTTGCTTATCTCATCCGGCGCCTGTTCGCCGTCGTCATCATGGTGCTCGTCGTACTGCTCGCGACCTTCACCATCTTCTTCATGCTGCCCAAGTGGGCGGGTCAGGACGTCGCCGTCCTCTTCGCCGGCAAGGCCACCGGTGCCGAGCAGCTCGCGGGCATCCGGATCAAACTGGGGCTCGACCAGCCCCTCCTCGTCCAGTTCTGGGACTTCGTCAAGGGCATCCCGATGGGGCGCGACTACGCGAACGGTGACGACGTCACCCACTGCGCCGCCCCCTGCTTCGGGTACTCCTTCCGCACCGAGGTGCCGGTCTGGACCACCCTCAAGGACGCCCTGCCCGTCACCGGCGCGCTCGCCGCCGGCGCCTGCGTGCTGTGGCTCATCGGCGGCGTCGCCACCGGCGTCGTCTCCGCGCTGAAGCGCGGCACGATCTGGGACCGGGCCGCGATGACCACCGCCCTCGGCGGCGTCTCCCTGCCGATCTTCTTCACCGGCATGGTGGCGATGGGCCTCTTCGTGCACACCCTCGGATGGGTGCACATCGCCGACAACCTCTCCACGGACGACGGCATCGGCGTCTGGTTCCAGACCCTGATCCTGCCGTGGATCGTGCTCGCCTTCCTGAACGCCGCGATGTACGCCCGGCTCACCCGGGCCACCATGCTCGACGTGCTGGGCGAGGACTACATCCGCACCGCCCGCTCCAAGGGACTCGGCGAGCGGGCCGTCATCACCCGGCACGCCCTGCGGTCCGCGATGACGCCGATCCTCACCGTCTTCGGCCTCGACATCGGCGTGCTCCTCGGCGGCGCGGTCCTCACCGAGTCCACGTTCAACCTGCCCGGTCTGGGTCTCGCGGCCGTCCAGGCCATCAGCGACAAGGACCTGCCCGTGATCCTCGGCGTCACCCTGTTCGCGGCGCTCGCCATCGCCGTCGCCAACCTCGTCGTCGACATTCTGTACGCCGTCATCGACCCGCGAGTGAGGCTGGGATGACCGAACTGCACAAGAGCGGCGCCGCGCTGGGCGAGCCCGTCGCCGGCTCGCCCGCCCCCACCGCCTTCCTGGACGTGCGCGACCTGCGGGTGCACTTCCCGACCGACGACGGTCTCGTGAAGTCCGTCGACGGGCTCAGCTTCACGCTGGAGAAGGGCAGGACCCTCGGCATCGTCGGCGAGTCCGGCTCCGGCAAGTCCGTCACCTCCCTCGCGATCATGGGCCTGCACACCGCCGGCCAGTACGGCAAGCGCAAGGCCCGGCTGTCCGGCGAGATCTGGCTGGACGGCAAGGAACTGCTCTCCGCCGACCCCGACGAGGTCCGCAGGCTGCGCGGCCGCGACATGGCGATGATCTTCCAGGACCCGCTGTCCGCGCTGCACCCGTACTACACGATCGGCAAGCAGATCGTGGAGTCGTACCGGGTCCACCACGACGTGGACAAGAAGACCGCCCGCAGGCGCGCGATCGAGATGCTCGACCGGGTCGGCATCCCGCAGCCCGACAAGCGCGTCGACAGCTACCCGCACGAGTTCTCCGGCGGGATGCGGCAGCGCGCGATGATCGCCATGTCGCTGGTCAACAACCCCGAGCTGCTGATCGCCGACGAGCCGACGACCGCGCTGGACGTGACCGTCCAGGCGCAGATCCTCGACCTGATCCGCGACCTGCAGAAGGAGTTCGGCTCCGCGGTCATCGTCATCACCCACGACCTGGGCGTCGTGGCCGAGCTGGCCGACGACCTCCTGGTGATGTACGGCGGGCGCTGCGTCGAGCGCGGACCGGCCGAGGACGTGTTCTACGAACCCCGCCACCCCTACACCTGGGGCCTGCTGGGCTCGATGCCGCGCCTCGACCGCGAGCAGACCGACCGGCTCATCCCGGTCAAGGGCTCCCCGCCGTCCCTCATCAACATCCCGTCGGGCTGCGCCTTCAACCCGCGCTGCCCGTACGCGGACATCCCCGAGGGCGATGTGACCCGCACGGTGCGACCGGAGCTGCGCGAGGTCGGCAGCCGGCACTGGGCGGCCTGCCACATGTCGCAGGAGCAGCGGGAGCGGATCTGGACCGAAGAGATTGCGCCCAAGCTGTGAGCGAGGAAAAGGCCGTGACGAGCGAGGACGAGGGCGTGGCGAGCAAGGGCGAGCGCGGGACGGGGACGGGCGGGAGCGCGGACGTGCCCGGACAGGGCTCCGGCTCCCGCGAGGCGCTGCTGAGGGCGACCGGCCTGCAGAAGCACTTCCCGATCAAGAAGGGCATGCTGCAGCGCACCGTGGGCGCCGTGAAGGCGGTCGACGGGCTCGACTTCGAGGTGTACGCGGGCGAGACCCTGGGCGTGGTCGGGGAGTCCGGCTGCGGCAAGTCGACGATGGGCCGGCTGATCACCCGGCTGCTCGAACCCACCGCCGGCACGGTCGAGTTCGAGGGGAGGGACATCACGCACCTCGGCGTCGGGGCCATGCGCCCGATGCGCCGCGACATGCAGATGATCTTCCAGGACCCGTACTCCTCGCTGAACCCCCGGCACACCATCGGCACCATCGTGGGCGCCCCCTTCAAGCTCCAGGGCGTGACGCCCGAGGGCGGTGTGAAGAAGGAGGTGCAGCGGCTGCTGGAGGTCGTGGGCCTCAACCCCGAGCACTACAACCGCTACCCGCACGAGTTCTCCGGCGGCCAGCGCCAGCGCATCGGGATCGCCCGCGCGCTCGCGCTCAAGCCCAAGCTGGTGGTGGCCGACGAGCCGGTGTCGGCACTGGACGTCTCCATCCAGGCGCAGGTGGTGAACCTGCTCGACGACCTCCAGACCGAACTGGGCCTGACGTACGTGATCATCGCCCACGACCTCTCGGTGGTCCGGCACGTCTCGGACCGGATCGCCGTGATGTACCTCGGCAAGATCGTGGAGCTGGCCGACCGCGAGTCGCTCTACAAGGCGCCGATGCACCCGTACACCAAGGCGCTGCTCTCCGCGGTCCCCATCCCGGACCCGAAGCGCCGGGCGGCCAAGAGCGAGCGCATCCTGCTGAAGGGCGACGTGCCCTCGCCGATCTCGCCGCCCAGCGGCTGCCGCTTCCACACCCGGTGCTGGAAGGCGACGGAGACCTGCAGGACGCAGGAGCCGCCGCTGGTGGCGCTGCGGACCGGTCACCAGGTGGCCTGCCACCACCCGGAGAACGCGCCGGACCAGGTCCCGGGGGAGACGGTGACGGAGGCGGCGCGCGAGGCGATCGAGATCGTCTCGATCCAGAAGCCGGAGACCGGGGACGCACAGCCGTCGTCCCCGGACGCCCCGGCGTCCGGTGAGGCGTCGGGCGCGGCCTCCGGCGGGAAGCCGTCGTCCGGGGAGCCGTCGCCGGAAGCCGCGGCCTCCGGCGCGGAGTCGCCCGATACGCCGGAGGACGGCCCGAAGGAGTAGTAAACGAGCGGTACCGGCACAATTGCCCGGTGCTCAACGAACTGTTCACGCCCTCCGTCCAGCACGCGCTCGACATCGCGGGGATCTTCGTCTTCGCGATCTCGGGCGCGCTGCTCGCCGTGCGCAAGAACTTCGACGTCTTCGGCATCGCGGTGCTCGCCGAGGTGACCGCGCTGGGCGGAGGGCTGTTCCGTGACATCGTCATCGGGGCGGTCCCGCCCGCCGCCTTCACGGACCTCGGCTACTTCACCACCCCGCTGCTCGCCGCCGTGCTGGTGTTCTTCCTGCACCCGCACGTCGAGCGGATCCAGGTGGCCGTCAACGTCTTCGACGCGGCCGGGCTCGGCCTGTTCTGCGTCACCGGCACGGTCAAGGCGTACGGCTACGGCCTCGGCCTGACCGCGTCGGCCGCGCTCGGGCTGGCCACCGCGGTCGGCGGCGGCGTGCTGCGCGACGTGCTGGCCAATGAGGTCCCGTCGCTGCTGCGCTGGGACCGCGACCTGTACGCGGTGCCCGCGATCGTCGGCGCCACGATGATCGTGCTGTGCATCCGCTTCGACGTGCTCAACGCGCTCACCAGCGGCGCGGCGGTGATCACCGCCTTCGTGCTGCGGCTGCTCGCGATGCGCTTCCACTGGCGGGCCCCGCGCGCGTACAACCGGCGGTCGTCGACGGCCGAGGAGGGAGCCGCGGCCCTGTGAGCCGCGAGGGCCGGCCCGTGCCGCTCATCAGAAAAGCTACCGCTTAGTAATGTCATCGGGTACGATGCCTCGCATGGCACAGTCAGAAGTGCGCGCGACGCGAACCGCGCAGGCGACCATCGGGGACAGCGAGTTCGACCGCGACACCGCCGTCACCCGTCGTGAAGAGGGCGTCTACGACGCCGAACTGTCCGCCGGCTGGACGATCATCCACGCGGTCAACGGCGGCTATCTGCTGGCCATGCTCGGCCGCGCGCTCGGCGACGCCCTGCCCCACCCGGACCCCTTCTCGATCTCCGCGCACTACCTGACCGCGTCCGTGCCGGGGCCCGCGGTGATCCGCACGCAGACGGCCCGCGTCGGCCGCACCCTCTCCACCGGGCAGGCGTCCCTGTTCCAGTACGGGGAGGACGGCGCCGAGGTCGAACGCATCCGCGTCCTGGCCACCTACGGCGACCTGGACACGCTGACCGACGAGGTCCGCACCTCGGCGAAGCCGCCCGCCATCCCGCCGGTGGAGCACTGCCTCGGCCCCGGTGACGGCCCGGCCCCGATCCCCGGCAGCTCCGCCATCGCCGAGCGGATCGACATCAAGATCGACCCGGCGACGGTCGGCTGGGCCGTCGGCGCCCCTTCCGGGAAGGGCGAGATGCGCGGCTGGTTCGGCCTCGCGGACGGCCGCGACCCCGACCCGCTGTCCCTCCTGCTCGCCGTCGACGCGCTGCCGCCCACCGCGTTCGAGCTGGGCCTCACGGGCTGGACGCCGACCGTCGAGCTCACCACGCACATCCGCTGCCGCCCCGCCCCCGGTCCCCTGCGTGTTTCCATCACCACCCGCAACCTCGCCGGCGGCTTCCTGGAGGAGGACGCGGACGTCTGGGACAGCGCGGACCGCCTGGTCGCCCAGTCCCGCCAGCTGGCCCGGGCGCCGCGCGGCTGACCGGCCCCGGGCCGGGGGCGGCGTGCGATTGAGCGGCGCGAGGGCCGGGGCGGCATGCGGTTGGGCGGCGCGGGGGCGGGCGGCATGCGGCTGGGCGGACGCCGTCCCCGCCTCCGGACGCCTCGCCCTGCCTCCGGCCGGATCGCCCCGCCTCCGGCCGGATCGTGCGTCTTCGGCCGGATCGTGCGCCTCCGAGGGGGTTCCGCCGCGACACGAGGGCCCGCCGCGATGCGAGAGGTGAGACGCGCGTCACACTTGGGCGTGTCACATCGGGCGAGCCGTCTCCGTCAGGGAGGTGTAACCGCCCACGACGGCAAGGAGTCCACCATGGATGCTCGCTTGAACCTCTTCACCCACCCGGTCACGTCCAAGGCCCTGAAGCACCTCGCCGCGGCGGGCAAGCCGGTCGCGGACTCGGCGCTGCCGGCCGCGACCCAGCAGCTGGTGCTGCTGCGCGCCAGCCAGATCAACGGCTGCGCCTACTGCGTCGACATGCACAGCAAGGACGCCGAGCATGCCGGAGAGACCTCGGGGCGGCTCAACCTGGTCGCGGCCTGGCGGGAGGCCACGGTGTTCACCGACGCCGAGCGCGCCGCGCTGGACCTCGCGGAGCAGGGCACCCGCATCGCCGACGCGGCGGGCGGCGTCGACGACGAGGTCTGGGCCAACGCCGCCAAGCACTACGACGAGGAGCAGCTGGGGGCCCTGGTGGCGCTCATCGCCGTCATCAACGCCTTCAACCGCCTGAACGTCCTCACCCGGCAGCCCGCCGGCGACTACCAGCCGGGTCAGTTCGGCTGAGCCGCGCCGGTCCGAGGGGCCGGTCCGGTCCGGACCTGACCGGTGCGGCCCGGACCGGCTTCGGGCGGCGGAGCGCCTGACAGGGGCCGTCGACGCCATCCGGCGCCGGTGGCCCCCACGCTTCGCGCGCTGTCGCGTTTCACGACCCGCCTCGCCCCGCGAGCGTGCGTGCCAGGCGTCGCACGACAGGCGGCAGTTCGAAGACAGGTTCTGGTCCCTGCTGTGTGCGCTCCCCGTCATCCCGCGCCGTCCATCCAGTGCAGCCTGCCGAGCGTGAGCAGCCTCAGTCGTCGCCGGGCGACCTCGGCCACCTGCCGCTCCCCGTCGGGGCCCGCCTCCAGGAGCGCGGAGGTCGTGATCACCAGGAAGTCGACGTAGAGGTCGCCCAGCATCAGCAGATCCTCCTTGCTCCAGCCCTCGCATTCCGGGTCCTGGGCCAGTGCCGCCGCCACCTCCCGTCCGAACAGGCGCAGTTGGGTCGCTATGGCCTCGCGGACGGCCTTCACCCCGCCGTGCTGCTCACGAGCGATGAAGCGGAAGTGGGCGGGCTGCGCGCCCACATGGCAGACGATCGACTCGATGCCGCGCCGCATCCGTTCGGCGCCGTCATCGGTCTCGCCGAGGATCGCGTCGACCATGCCGTGCAGACTTCCCAGTGCCTCCTCCACGAGGGCCACGCCGAGGGCGGCCGTGTCGTCGAAGTGCCGGTAGAAGGCGGTGGGGGTGACACCCGCCGCCCGCGTCACCTCGCGCAGCCCGAGGCCGCTCAGGCTCTGGTGCTCCAGAAGCCCGAGCGCGGCGTCCAGCAGGGCCTGACGCGTTCTCAGCTTCTGGGTCCGGCGAACGCCGACGGTGTGACTCATGCCATTCAGTAAACAACTGTTCTCCAGGGCGGGGAAGGGGCGCCGAGGTCTAGACTGACCAGTCAGTGAACAGTCGTAATCTCAATGGCTCGCGATCTCTCCATGGCTCGCGAAGAGCCCGCAGAAAGGCTGAACATGATCGTCCTCGTCGCCGCCCTGCTCCTGCTCGGACTCGTTCTCGGAGCCGTGGTGCAGATTCCGCTTCCGCTGAGTTTCGCGCTCGCCACCGTGATCGGCTGCTGGCTGCTGGTCTTCGCGGTCCGGGAGCGGGCGTCCGAGCGGCGCGGCTCCCGCTGATCAGGGACCGACAGGCCCCCGACCGCAGCCCGGTCCCCGGCCGGCCGCCGGTCCGAAGGCCGCCCGAGCGCCCTGACCGCCCCGATCGACGCACGCACCAAGACGCACGTACGAAGGAGCCCGTCCCCATGGCACTCACCGCATCCGTACGCCGCCGCCCCGCCGTGAAGACCGACCCCCGCACGCGATCCACCGCCTCCGCCGCGCCCGAGGCCGGCGCCGGGAGCGGGCCCGAGACCGAGGCGCGGCCCGGCGCCCCGGGCGATCCGCGCACCGAGGCGGCGTCCGATTCCGCGTCCGCGTCGGAGTCCGGGCCCGCGTCCGCGTCCGACGAGTGCGGGCGCGGCGGCCGGGACGCCGACGGACTCGCCGTCGCCTCCTTCGTGCTCGGACTCATCGGCCTGCTGGTGATGAACGTCCTGCTCGGCCCGGCCGCCATCGTCATGGCGGTCCTCGCGCTCGTCCGCTCCACGTCCCGCCCCGGCCGCGCCCTCCTCGGGCTCGCCCTCGGCATCGCCGACCTCGTGGTGCTGGCCGTTCTGGTCACCGGTTCCGGCACCGTCTCCTGGAACTTCTCCGGCTGACACCCGGCGCGGCCATCCCGTCCTGTCCCGTCCCCTGCCGCCCACGCCGCCCCACCCCATCGCATCCCGTCCCGTTCCGTCCCCTCCCGTTCCGTCCCGTCCTGAACCGGCCGGTCCGGCCCGCCCGGGTGACCCCGGGACAGGTCGCGCGATCGACCACGCGGATGCGCCCCGAACGGCCCGCCGGCCGCACCGGGCCCGGCGGGGTTTCCGGTGGCACGCCCGGTGGCGGCACCTGACCAGGACGGCCGGACGCCCCGCCCGGTGCGCGGGTGAGGGGCAGCGGTGCGCCGTGCGTACGCCCCGCCGCGCGCCCGCGGGCGGGCTCGTAGAATCGGGCCCACCATGGCATACCTCGACCACGCCGCGACCACGCCGATGCTCCCCGAAGTGATCGCCGCGATGACCGCCCAGCTCGCCGTCACCGGTAACGCGTCCTCGCTGCACGCCGCGGGGCGCCGGGCCCGTCGCACCGTCGAGGAGTCGAGAGAGACCCTCGCCGAGGCCCTCGGCGCCCGCCCCAGCGAAGTGGTCTTCACCTCCGGCGGCACCGAGGCCGACAACCTCGCGGTGAAGGGCCTCTACTGGTCCCGTCGCGACGCCGACCCGCGCCGCACCCGGGTGCTGGCCAGCCCGGTCGAGCACCACGCGGTGCTGGACGCCGTCGACTGGCTCGCCGAGCACGAGGGCGCGAACGTCGAGTACCTCCCCGTCGACCGGTACGGGCGCGTCCACCCCGACGCGCTGCGCGAGGCGGTCCTGCGCGACCCCGACGACATCGCGCTGATCACCGTGATGTGGGCCAACAACGAGATCGGCACGATCATGCCGGTGCGCGAACTCACGGACGTGGCCCGCGAGTTCGGTGTGCCGATGCACGCCGACGCGGTGCAGGCGTTCGGGCAGCTGGACGTCGACTTCGCCCGTTCCGGACTGGCCGCGATGACGGTCAGCGCACACAAGATCGGCGGGCCCTTCGGCATCGGCGCGCTGCTGCTCGGCCGCGAGTACGCCCCCGTCCCCGTGCTGCACGGCGGCGGCCAGGAACGGCACGTCCGTTCGGGCACCCTCGACACGCCCGCCATCGCGGCCTTCGCCCTCGCCGGACGCCTGGCCGCCGACGGCCGCGAGGAGTTCGCCCGCGAGATCGGCGGGCTCCGGGACGATCTCGTCGCGGCGGTCCGGGCGGCCGTGCCCGACGCCGTCCTCGGCGGCGACCCGGCGCCGGACGGCCGGCTCCCCGCCAACGCCCACTTCACCTTCCCCGGCTGCGAGGGCGACTCCCTGCTCCTGCTGCTGGACGCCCAGGGCATCGAATGCTCCACCGGCTCCGCGTGCACCGCGGGCATCGCGCAGCCCAGCCACGTCCTGCTGGCCACGGGCGCCGCCCCGGACCTGGCCCGGGGCACCCTGCGCTTCTCGCTCGGGCACACCTCCACCAAGCAGGACGTGGACGAGGTGGCCCGCGCCATCGGGCCGGCGGTGGAACGGGCCCGCACGGCCGGACTCGTCTGAGCGGACCCGCGCGAGGGTTCTGCGAGCGGACCCGTACGAGCGGCCTGGCGCGTGGTGCACGGGCGCGGACCCGCGCGGTCGCATCAGGCCCGCGAAGGGCTCGCCTCCGGCCCCGCCGTCCGGGCGGCCCGGACGAGCTTCAGATACCGGTCCCAGTCCCAGTGCCGCCCGGGATCGGTGTGGTCCGTTCCCGGCACCTCCACATGCCCGACGATGTGCTCGCGGTCCACCGGGATGCCGTACCGCTCGCAGATCGCCGCCGCCAGCCGGGCCGAGGCCCCGTACATCTCCGCCGTGAAATCCTGCGGGCGGTCCACGAACCCCTCGTGCTCGATGCCGACGCTGCGCTCGTTCCACGCGCGGTTCCCCGCGTGGAACGCCACGTCCAGCTCGCGGATCATCTGCGTCACGTGACCGTCCCGGCGCACCACGTAGTGCGCCGCGGCGCCGTGGGCCGGGTCCTGGAAGACCTTCACCGCGCTGCGATAGCTGCCCTGGGTGACGTGGACGACGATCCGGTCGATCGAGTAGTCGTCGGGACGGTCGGCCCGGCGCCAGTTCGCCTCGGACGCCGATATCCACTGGGCCCGCGCGTAGTCGACCTCGCCCGGCGTCCGGGGCTTCTCCACCCCGGGCAGCCGCCACCAGGCCCGTTCCAGCTCGTCCCGGGCCAGCACGGCCGTGCCCGCCGCCGTGACCGTGGCCGCAGTGCCGATCAGCAGCCCGCGCCGACTGATCCCGTGCCCGGACCCGGCCGACGACCCGCCCGCGCCCGCCGCCCTCTTCGTCCCCATGTGATCCTCAACGCATATCCGTGAGCGTTCCGTTCCCGGCGCGCCGTACCCTGGTGGGGTTATGACTCAGACTTCCCAGCGCCCCCTCCGCGTGCTCGCCGCCATGTCCGGCGGCGTCGACTCCGCCGTCGCCGCGGCCCGCGCCGCCGAGGCGGGCCACGACGTGACCGGCGTGCACCTCGCGCTCTCCGCGAACCCGCAGTCCTTCCGCACCGGGGCGCGCGGCTGCTGCACGATCGAGGACTCCCGTGACGCGCGCCGCGCCGCCGACGTCATCGGTATCCCGTTCTACGTCTGGGACCTGGCGGAACGCTTCCGCGAGGACGTCGTGGACGACTTCATCGCCGAGTACGAGGCCGGGCGCACCCCCAACCCGTGCCTGCGCTGCAACGAGAAGATCAAGTTCGCCGCGCTGCTCGACAAGGCCCTCGCCCTCGGCTTCGACGCCGTGTGCACCGGCCACTACGCCACCGTCGTCGTCCGCGAGGACGGCGGCCGGGAACTGCACCGCGCCTCCGACATGGCCAAGGACCAGTCGTACGTCCTCGGGGTCCTCGACGAGAAGCAGCTCGCGCACGCGATGTTCCCGCTCGGCGACACCCTCACCACCAAGGACGAGATCCGCGCCGAGGCCGAGCGCCGGGGCCTGGCCGTCGCGAAGAAGCCCGACAGCCACGACATCTGCTTCATCGCGGACGGCGACACCCAGGGCTTCCTCGCGAGCCGGCTCGGCGCCGCCGAGGGCGACATCGTCGATGAGTCGGGCGCCAAGGTCGGCACCCACGAGGGTGCGTACGGCTTCACCATCGGCCAGCGCAAGGGCCTGCGCATCGGCCACCCCGCCCCCGACGGCAGGCCGCGCTACGTCCTGGACATCTCCCCGGTGAACAACACGGTCACGGTCGGCCCGGTCGAGGCTCTCGACGTCACCGCCCTCACCGCCATCAAGCCCCGCTGGTGCGGCACCGCCCCGACCGGCCCGGGCGCCTACACCGCCCAGCTCCGCGCCCACGGCGGCGAGACCGAGGTGACGGCCGAACTCGTCGACGGCACCCTGCACGTCGCCTTCACCGAACCGGTCCGAGGCGTGGCCCCCGGCCAGGCCGTCGTCCTCTACGACGGCACCCGCGTCGTCGGCTCGGCCACGATCGCGACGACGGTCCGGCGGCAGAAGTCCGCGACGACGACCGGCTGACCGTCTGCCCCTGCGGACTTGGAAGTCAACCGTTGATCACCTTCGGGGCGCTTCGGAAAGTATTGAACCCTGTTCCAGCGGAGCTGCCGCTAATTCTCCGGAGAGGTGGATCCTGGCTGGTTTCGTTTCCGACGGACATGTGGGCCAGAATTCGGCTGACCCTGATGGATGCGTGCCGCGAATCGATCAACCCAGTCTGGGGCCTCTGCGGTACAAGGTATGTCTGGCCTTGGGTGGGGCCCGACTCCAACGCTGTGCGACTTTTCCGTTCTGTCACTCCATGCGATCCATTCGTGAATGAAAGCGTGAGTGCTCCAAGTGATTGCCATGCTGTGGCGTAGTTCGGGTGAAGCCGACCAATATCCGCTGAGCGCGGCGGCCCGCTCGATTCCTTGACGTAGATTTGGTCCGGAGTCTTCTGTCAGACCGGTCACGACCGCGAATGCAGAAATCTCTCCGCCCTCCAACAGGGGGGTGCAATTCCTTACGACGGGCTCAAGCAAATCTAGAGGAAGGCGGTTGGCCAGCACTTCTAGTCGGCTCATCAAACCGGGGAATGAGGGATCTTCGATGAATGCCTGAGTCGGGCTTCTTTTTAGATCCTCTACTGCCTTTCTATCGGCCGTTTGTCTCGCAAGGGCGGTCAGGTAAGAGATGGCTCGCAGTGTCTGCCAGCGGCACAGGGTGTCGAGAGCGGAGATGCGGGATGCCCGCAGTCCGATTCTGACAGGCCATTCCGCCGACAGGATCCAGTCGTAGATCTCTCGCAGAGCGGGTGGAATGGCGGCGGGGTAGATCGCCGACTCTTTCCGCAGGTAGGGCGTCGTGGTGTATCCGGGGAATTCTTCAGGGGACACTGGGGGCGATGCTCCAATTGGTGGTGCCGGTAGAGCTTCGTACGCTGTTCAAGTAGTCATATATGTCCATCTCGGACATGTGGTAGGCGTGAATCATTCCGGGTGCCCGAATGATGACTACGGGGGATCCGTCAGGGTCGCGCAATGAACGGTCGACAATAATTTCCTTCCGGGTTCTGTTGTCGATGTAATCTGCTGGTGCGTCCTTCTTGCTCATGAGGTATTTTTCAAGTTTTATGTCATCGTCCCCGATGCCTTGCAAGTAGTGGTTGAGCTTTCCGCTTTCAGCCTCACGCAGTTGGTGGTCCACTCCTTGCAAGACCCGTGTGTCGTATGGAAGCAACCCAAGCGAATCTATTTGATTGTGAGGGTTGCGCACGTAGTGGGTCGGGTTCGGCGCTGGTGCCAGCCCCAACGGGTCCGAACTGAGATACCGCGCGGTTTCCGGGTCGTAGTGGCGGAAGTAGTTGTAGTGGAGGCCGGTCTCCGGGTCGAAGTACTGGCCGGGGAAGCGGAGCGGTGTGTACGCGGTGCTCGTCGCCGCCCATGTGGTCGTTCCCCACAGTGTGCTGCGGGTGTGCCAGGCGAGGGCGCCCGACTCGTCGAGGAGTTCGGTCGGAGTGCCGACGAGGTCGGTCACGATGGCGAAGAAGCGTTCGTCGAGCGTGGTTTGCGGGGCGTCCGCCGCGAGGATGCGTTCCGTCTGGGCCAGCGGGTGGAAGCCCTGGTGGTCCCAGGTGAGGGCGACCGGTCGGGGCAGGGCGTCGGTGCGGGTGATCTGTTCGCACAGGGTCGTGCCGTCCCAGGTGAAGAGGGTCTCCTCGGCCACCGAGTCCGGTGCCGGGCCGGTCGTCGATCCCTCCTCGGCGGCTGAGAGGCGTTGCTTGGATATGCGGCGGCCGAGGGGGTCGTAGCGGTAGCGCCAGCGGGTGCCGTCGGGGGTGGTGACAGAGATCAGGCGGTCCTCGGCGTCCCAGGTGTAGCGCCAGGTGTCGGGTTTCCGGGACAGGCGGGTTCGCTGGCGCAGGACGACGCGCCCCTGGGCGTCGTATTCGTAGCGGATGCGGCCGGCTTCGGTGATGCGGGTGCCCGTGTAGGCGCGCGGGCCCGTCGCTTCGTGGCCGGGGTGGGTGGCGGGCCAGGAGGCGTGGGTCTGATTGCCCGCTTCGTCGTACGCGTACGTCTCCGACCAGTCCGACGCGGTGACGGCCGTGATCCTGCCCGCCGGGTCCAGGGCGAAGCGTCTGCTGCCCGACAGCTGGTCGTCGATGCCGATGAGGTTGCCGTCGGCGCGATAGGTGAAGGTGCGACGCTGCACGTTCCGGCCATGGGCCGAGGCCGTTTGTCCGACGAGCCGACCCATGGAGTCGAATTCGTGGGCGAGGGTGAGTGTGCCGATGCGGCGGGTGGTCTCCCGCCCGGCGGCGTCGTGGGTGAACGACAGAGTCCGGCCCGCGGTGGTGAGCGCGGAGAGCCGGCCGGCCGGGTCGTATTCCCAGGCGCTCTCCGCGCCGGACGGCGTGGTGCGGGAGATCGGGCGGCCGAGGACGTCGTATGCGTAGGTCAGTGTGCGGCCGTCCACCGTCTCGGATATGAGGCGGCCGTGGCGGTCGCGCAACCGGGTCAGGGCGGCGTCGGGGCCGGTGGCTGCGGCGAGTTGACCGAAGACGTCGTACTCGAAGACGGTGATCGCGCCGCCCGCGTCCTTGCGGAGGAGCCGGCCCAGCTCGTCGTGCTCGTACCGGATGGTCTGGCCGAGGCCGTTGGTGCGGGCGGTGAGCCGTCCGGCGGCGTCATGCGAGTAGACGAGCGTGCGGCCGTCGAAGTCGGTCTCGGAGGTGGGCCGGCCTGCGGCATCGTAGGTGTAACTCCAGCACAGACCCTGTGGGTTGGTGACCTCGGTCAGTCGGAGGTTGGTGTCATGGGTGAATTCGTACCGCGCACCGTCCGGCTCGGTGCGGGCCGCCAGCCGGTCGAAGTCCGCGTACTCGAAGCGGCTGACCGCTCCCATGGCGTCGGTGTGGGACAGGCAGTTGCCCTCGCCGTCATACGTCCAGGACTGCTCGCCGCCGTCGGGGTCGGTGCGTCGGGATATTCGCCCTTCCACCGTCCAACGCAGGCGTGTGGTCGCTCCGAGCGCGTCGACGAGGACCACGGGGCGGCCGAACGCGTCACGTCGCACACGTGTCGCCGCGCCGAGCGGGTCCGTGATCTCCACGGGTAATCCGGTGCGGTCGTTGCGCACGCGGGTGGTGTGGCCGAGTGGGTCCGTCACCGAGGTCAGGCGGCCCGCTTCGTCATACGTGAAGCGGGTGGTGGCCTGCGACGGGTCGGTGACCGAGGTGCGGTTGCCGCGCTCGTCGTACGACTGGCGTGTGGTCAGGCCGTCGGGCCCCGTCACCTTCACCAAGAGTCCGAAGGCGTCGTACTCGGCGCTGGAACGGCGGCCGTCCGGGTGGGTCACCGAGGTGAGGCGGCCGCCCTGGTCGTATGCGCAGCGGGTGGTGTGCCCGAGCGGGTCGGTGCGGGACAGCAGCCTGCCCTGGCGGTCGTACTCGCTCCGGGTGGTGGCCCCCAAGGGGTCGGTCTCGACGACGACCTGGGCGCGGTCGTCGATCAGGTAGGTCGTGGTGTGGCCGAGCGAGTCGGTCACGGCGGCGGTGCGCAGACCGGTGTCCGGTGCGGGGCCGGTGTACGCAAAGGTCGCGTTCAGATGTCCGTTGGCTCCGGACTGGGCGGTGCAGCGGTCGTGTTCGTCGTATACGTAGTCGAAACGACTGCCGTTGGTGTCGGTCCAGGAGGTGATCCGGCCCCGCTCGTCGTAGCCGAAGACGAGGGGGAGGCCCGAGGGGCCGGTGACCTCGGTGAGATGGCCCGCCGTGTATCCGTAGCGGAGGATCTCCTGATCCGTGCCGTCTTCCGCGGCTCCGGCCAGACGCAGGGCGGTTATCCGGCCCTCGTGGGCAGTCAGTGTCAGGTGGTAGCCACCGCTGTGGACGAGACCGGTCGGGGTGCCTTCGTCGTCGTGCTCGAAGGCGATCCAGTTGCCGTTGCGGTCCTCCAGCTGGACGAGCAGCGCCAGGCCCTCGTCATGGGCGCGGAATCGTCTGACATGACCGCTGTCCGGGTCGGTGACGGTGTAGTACCCGTCCGGCTCACGGTCCAGTGACCAGTGCCGAGGGCCGTGGCTCGGCAGCACGGGGACGCCCGGCGCGGGGTGCGGGTAGGCGAGCAGGCTTCCGTCCTCGGCGACGAGGACCACGCCTTGGGAGTCGATCTCCAGGCGCTGGTCGACCGTGCTCGCCCAGGCCGGTCCGAACCAGCGGCCCGCGCGGTAGGAGGACTCGAAGGAACGCTGGAACACCAGAGGCAGCGTGCCCGGCAGAACGATGTCCGTCTGGGGGAGCACCATGTGGCCGGTGGCGACGTCGACCGGATCCTGCACGCACGTCTTGTCGGCCGGGCGTCGCGCGACCTCGTCCGGCCGCTCTTCGGCGTGGTGCCGGGCCGCCCTGCCGGCTCCTGCCTCTGCCCCGTCGTTGACGCCCGAGCGCAGGAAGGGTTTCAGACCGCCGCCGGCGCCCTTGGCGCCGACGAGTTCGGGTACGAGGCGTCCGGTGAACTCGGAGGGGTCGGTCTTCAGGGACTCCCACGAGTCCTTGAGGATCCGGTCGGGGTGGGCGGCGGTGGAGACCAGACCGGCCAGGGTCATGTTGACGTTCTTCATGTACTCGGCCGGATGCGTCACGTTGTACGGGTCGTGCGGATCGATCGAGCGCACGAAGTTGGTCAGCCCGATCGTCCCCTTGGCGAGACCGCCGGTGAAGCGCGTCGCCTCCACGGCCTGCGCCATGCCGAAATCGGCCAGGTCGAACTTCGCCCGCTGGGTCGCGGACGGCATCGGCGGCGCCTGTTCCAGAGCCGCGTCCACCAGCTGCCGCGCGGCGCCGGCCGCCGCGTCGCGCTGGGCGCGGGCATCGGCCAGCGTCTGCGCCGCCCGCTCCCGTCGGCCCGCGCCCGGATCCGAGAACGGCTCCGGCTTCGGCAACGGGCTCTTCCCGTCCCGTGCCGCGTTGTACGCGTCGACCCGCTCGTTGTACGCGGCGACCGCCGCACGCGACGCCTCCAGCCCTTCCCGGTGGAGGGCGATCGCCTCCCGCGCCTTGCCCTGCGCCCAGGTCACGGTCTCCGCGTACGCCTCCAGGGCTCCGGCCGCGTGGGAGAAGGCGTCCGAGGCCCGCATCCAGTCTGTGGGGACCGTTGCGAACTTCTCCCGGAACGCGTCGGCCGCCTCGCCCCTCCAATGGCTGGAGTCCAGGCCCTTCATGCCCCGGCCCACCAGGTCGAACGCGGCGGCGAAGTCCCGCAGGTCCCGTACGCTCGCGGCGATTCTGTCCGCGTTGCCGTGGACCAGCTCGGCGGCGATCTCGCTCTGCCCCAGCTCCCGCTCACAGACCGCCGCGCCCAACGACGAGGCCGTACGGTCACCCACGTTCTCGACGACGGCCGCCAACGTGTCCTGGCCGACGTACTCCAGGCCGTCACCGATTCTGTCCGTCGCCCAGTCGACGCCCTCGCCGACCTTCCTCTTCCCCTTCTCCCAGGCGTCCTCCAGGCCCCCGAGCCCCTTGTCGGCCCCACCCGCCCCAGTCCGGCATCAGTCGCCCCGCCCGTCCGGTTCCTGACCACCGACCGTCTTCCGTGCCTCTGGCGAGAACGCCCCGGCATCCCACTTCGGACCGAGCACGTCGTCCCTCGTCTCCCGCCAGGTCTGCCCGATCTCCTCATGCGCCCGCGCGAAGGACCCCGCACTCCCGTCCGGCGCGTCGTACGGGGACTGGGACTTGATCTCCTGCCAGCCGCGTTCCCTCACCTCGTCCTCGGACAGATGGGGATTGCCGTTCAGCCCGTTGACCACGACCTTGAAGGTGTCCTTGAGGTACTGCTCCTGCTCGTGATACGCCCCCGCCGACAGCCCCACCTGTGCGGCGAACACGTTCCCCCGGAACATCAACCCCCGTACCCCCCACTCCCACCGCTCGCAGAACGCCTTGAACCCGGCCGCCAGCCCCTCGTGTCCCAATTCCATTCCGGACAGCGCGAGTTCGGAGAAGCCGCGCCCCGCGATACCGTTTCCGAACATGCCCAGATCCTTCAATTCCCCGTGCGCGCGCTCGATCCCCTGGGCGATCAACGCCAATGCCTCCGGCGGAACCTCCAGGTCGGGCTGCTCCCCGCTCATGCCGTCCTCCCCGCCCATGCCGTCCTCCCCGCGTCCACCGCGACCGTTTCCGGCACGACCCCCGCGACCGGCGGGAACACCATCCCGTCCGGGCTCCCCGCGTCCAGCGCCACCCCGGCCGGACCGGCCACCGACGGCACCACCGCGTCCAGCAGCCGTGCACCCAGGATCGACCGGTACGCCCACTCCCGCCCGGAATCACCCCGAGCCCGCGCGAACCGCGCCAGGCTCTCCTCGTCCGAGAACGCGCAGATCCAGCGCACTCCGCCCAGCTCCGCCGACCACAAGCCCCCCGACTCGTCGAACGGCACCAGCACCGCCGTACGGCGAAACTCGCCCAGCAGAACGGCGAACGCGCGATTCGCCCGGGAGGGTGAGAGGGCGAGGCCCGGATCGGTTGCTGGTGCAGATGGCTGCGTGGAAGCGGTATAGCTCGGCGTCGGGCCCGCCAAATCTGCCAACCGCATGGGATGTTGCTGCTTCGACATGTCCCCGCCCCTGGTCATGCGAGGGATCATCACATGGCTGGTTTTCAACTGCAACGCCATGCGGTGGGTTGGCTGAAACGCGGCGACCGGCCGGGGCGCCCTGCGGCGGCCGTCGTTCTTCGTTCAGTCGGAGTGGGCCTGGCTGAACTCGGCGGTCTTCATGCCGAGTACGAGTGAGCGGAGTGCTGCGCGGTTCGTCGTGACGATGCGCCGAGGGCTCTCGCTCTCGCGGATCGCGATGGCCCTGCCCTCGGTCGCGGTCACCTCGACGCAGTTGTTGCCGCCTCCGGAGCAGAACGAAGAGCGCTGCCAGTCATGGTGGGACATGTTTCGGCCTCTCACTGTCGGTGGGCGATTGACCTGATGAACCGCCGCGACTCATCCGGGGAGAGCGCGGATTTCTCCATCAGGTCCAGAAGGGAACGATAATTTCCGAGCGGTGTCGGGGCGTCGATGAACTGGCTTCCGAATGATGTGTCGAGCTGGACCGTGTCGAGCTGCGGAACAGGACCCTCGGTGTACAGGACCGACTGCCCCGCGCCATGGAACGCACCCGCGCTGAACGGGATGACGAGCAGCGTCACGTGATCCAGCTCGGCAGAGTCCGCGAGATGGTCCAGCTGCCGACGCGCTACGTCCCGACCGCCGAACTCCAGTCTTAGGGCGGCCTCGTGGATGATTCCGACGTACGGCGTCGGGTTCTCCCCGGTGACGACGGACTGGCGGCTCATGCGGTGGGCGACTCGGAGCTCCACGTCCAGGCGGGGCAGCTGCGGCACCGCGAAGTCGAAGATCGCCCGTGCGTGATCCTCGATCTGGAAGAGACCGGGCAAGTGGATGGTCTGCGCCGTCCGGATGCGTACGGCGAAGTGCTCGATCTCGGATACTTCGAGGTGCCCGTCGGGGAGCTTGCCCCGGTACTCATCCCACCAGTGCCGCGTCCGCCGACCGCCCGCCATTGAGGCGAGCGCGTCGATCAGAGCCGAGTCCGGGCACCGGTAATGGCAGGCGATCTGGCGAACCCTCTCCTCGCTGATACCGGTGCGGGCCGCCTCCATATTGCAGATCATTGTGCGGTCCACGCCAAGTATCGCCGCCGCGTCCCGAATGGAGATGCCGGCCTGCTCGCGCATGCGCCGGATTTCGACGGCCAGGCGGCGCTGCCGCCCGGTCGGTGCATTTCGTGGGGCCATGAGTCCTCTCTCGTGCGTGCACAGTTTTGCAGTGGCTCTGCGGAGCGGTCCAGTGACCCAAGTAATGACTCACTCATTCGTGGAAAAGTGCTCACATGTGAGTCAAGGTGCCTTAGGTTGTCCGGTACTTCGGTGATGCGGCCAGGAGGTGCCCAGGGTCGCCGAAGCGTGCCGATGCCCGGCCGGGCCATGAAAACGCCCGTGGGGCAGGTGTTTCTGACCGCCTTCGACCGCAATAGTGCGCGGTCCGTGCCCACTTGAGACCATCGCATGAACTTCCGGAGGTGCCCGTGAGGGCAGATCCCACCCCGTACGACCCCGAGGCGCCGCAGCATCCCCGCCCCATCGCGTTCACCGAACCCTGGAGCTACGAACTCGCCTTCCCCTGCGACCCGCGCAGCCCCCGCGTCGCCCGCACCGCGCTGCGGGCCGTTCTCGGGGCTCATCGGCTCGACGAACTCAGCTACCGGGCGGAGTTGCTGACGTCGGAGCTGACCACCAACTCCGTACGGCACACCAGGGGCCCGGCCTCCGTACGGTTTCAGTGGCGGCATCCCGTGCTGCGGGTCAGCGTGTGGGACATGAGCCCGGACTTGCCGAAGCCGTACGCGCCGTCCGTCGGCACCGGCACCGGCCTTGGCACCGACGCGGGCGCCGAGGCGGGGCGCGGCATGGCCATCCTCGAACTCGTCGCGGACCGTTGGGGTGGGTGCGCGATAGGGGAGGGTGCGTTCGGTCCGGGCGGCAAGACCGTCTGGTTCGAGTTGGCGCTCGGGGTCTGACCCGCGTATCCGTGACGCCGGTCTACCGGCCGGCTCGCCCGGGCCGACGCCGCGGCCGCGCCCGACCCCCGTACGGGCATGGCCGCGGCGTCGGTCTGAGGCTCAGGACGCCAGGCGCAGTGGGTGGGCGCCCTCGGGCGCTTCGGTGAAGAAGTCCGCCAGTACCGGGGCCATCGCCTGGGGGGCCAGGTCCCTGGTCTGGCCGGTCAGGGTGCGGTGGCGGGCGCGGGGGACGGCGTCCGCGAGGGCGCGGGCCGCCAGGCGGGACAGGTCGGGGCTGGAGCCGCCGCACGCCACCAGGGTCCGGGTTCTGACGGCGGCGAAGCGCCGGGCCGGGATCGAGCCGTCGCCCAGCAGGGCGTCGTCGTACGCCAGGGTGTGGGCCAGCGACACCAGGCCGGGCCACAGCGGTGCGCGGCGCATGCGGGCGATGGTGTCGGCCGGCGCGCCCGTCATCGACAGGTGCAGCTCCACCGCGCCGGCGCGGTCCCCGGCGGACAGCAGGCGGTGCAGGCGGGCCGTGCACGACGCCTTGAAGCGTGCCCCGGCCGCGCCGGGCGTGTACGGCGGCTCGTACACCGCCAGCAGGTCGATGGGCACCCCGGCGGTCGCGGCCTCCAGGGCCAGCACACCGCCCGCGCCCACCCCGAAGACCGAGGCCCGGCCGCCCGCCGCCGCCACGAGCGCCGCGAGATCCTCGATCTCGCGCTCCACGGCGTACGGTCCCGTGTCACCGCTGGAGCCCCGCCCGCGCCTGTCGTACGTGATCACGCCGAAACGGGGCGCGAGGAGGCGGGCCAGCGGAGCCTCGGTCGCCGCCGTGCTCAGCGCCCCGCCGACCAGGATCACCGGGGGCCCTTCACCCCGGCGCCGATACACGAGCGTGGTGCCGTCGCGGGAGAGAGTCTTGTCCATAAGAGGGAAGACAGTGGCGCTCCGGAAAAGTCATCGCTCCGGGCGGGATTTTTTCGGGATTTCTCAACTCCGCAGGTCGGTGCGCCGGTTTGACGGGCGGACGGACGGAAGGGCGGCGGGGTCGTGCGGCCGGTCGGTGGCGGTCAGTCGGCGACCGTCTCGGTGTCGTAGAAGCAGAAGTGGTCCTTGATCGCGGCGACTTCGGGCTTCGGGTCCGGGTAGGCCCAGACGAGGTCGGCGGCGTCCGGCAGCGACCAGTAGGAGGCGTCGCCCTTGAAGGGGCAGTGCGTCCGGGTGTCGGAGGCCGTCAGGAGCTCCGTGCGGACGTCCTCGGACGGCAGGTAGTAGCGGGCCGGGCAGCCCGTCTCGCGCAGGACGAGTGGACGGCGGCTCTCCGCGAGGACCTGTCCGTCGCGGACCACGCGCACGTGCTCGGTGCCGGGCTCGACGGTGATGCGATGTCGGGTGTGTCCTTGTGTGGAGGTCATGCTCTGTACAGCCGGTGCGGGGGTCGGTTTCTTCCCGCTCACGGGTTCGCCGGCCATCGGATATTTCATGATCTGTCGGGCATGGGGGTATTCGGGGCGGGTCGGGTCCGGTCGGGGAGGGTTCGGCCGCGGGCCGGGCCGGTGGGCTGGAGCGTCGGTGGCTGCCTCTACGGTGGCTCCATGAATATCTGCGTCTTCCTCTCCGCCGCCGACCTCGACGACCGCTACACCCGCCCCGCCCGTGAATTCGCCGAACTGATCGGCAAGGGCGGGCACACCCTCGTCTGGGGCGGGTCGGAGTCCGGGCTGATGAAGGTCGTCGCCGACGGCGTGCAGGAGGCGGGCGGGCGGCTGGTCGGGGTGTCGGTCGACTTCCTGGCCGACAAGGCCCGTACCAACGCCGACGAGATGGTGATCGCCCGCGACCTCGCGGAACGCAAGGCGCTGCTGCTGGAGAAGGCCGACGCGGTCGTGATCATGGTGGGCGGCACGGGGACGCTCGACGAGGCGACCGAGATCCTGGAGCTGAAGAAGCACGGCAAGCACGACAAGCCGGTCGTCCTGCTGAACACGGCGGGCTTCTACGACGGGCTGCGCCAGCAGTTCCAGCGCATGGAGGACGAGGGCTTCCTGCCCGTTCCGCTCACCGACCTGGTGTTCTTCGCGAAGGACGGCGTGGGCGCGCTGGCCTACCTGGAGGAGTGGTCCGGCCTGCGGTGACGCGGCGGGCGGAGGAGGTCCGGTCACCCGGCGGGGCGGCCCGGCGGCGGAAGCCGGGCGGCCCGGCGGCGAAGGCCATGCGGGGCGCGGCCGGGCGGCCGGCTGCGGGGCGGGGCCGGGCGTGATGAGATCATGGACGCCATGTCCACTCATGTCATCACCGGCGCCGGCTCCGGCATCGGCGCAGCCGTCGCCCGCCGTCTTCTGGAGCGCGGCGACGAGGTCGTGCTGCTGGCCCGCGACGCGGCCCGCGCCAAGGAGCTCGCGGGACTCCACCCCGGCGCCCGCACGCTCGTCGGCGACCTGGGCAACCCGGACCGGCTCTCCTGGGCGTTCGCCCAGCAGGCGATGCCGGAACGGGTCGACACGCTGCTGCACGTCGCGGGCGTCGTCGAACTCGGCTCGATCGGTGACCTCACGCCCAAGGCGTGGCACTTCCAGCTCAACACCAACCTGGTCGCACCCGCCGAGCTGACCCGGCTCCTCCTGCCGCAGCTGCGGGTCGCCCAGGGCCACGTCCTGTTCGTGAACTCGGGCGCCGGACTCGCCGCCCACGCCGAGTGGGGCGCGTACGCCGCCAGCAAGCACGGCCTGAAGGCGCTGGCCGACTCGCTGCGCCACGAGGAGCACGCGAACGGGGTCCGGGTCACCTCCGTCTACCCGGGGCGCACCGCCAGCCCCATGCAGGCCAAGGTCCACCAGCAGGAGGGCAAGGAGTACGACCCCTCCCGCTGGATCGACCCGGAGTCGGTGGCCACCACGATCCTGATGGCCGTCGACCTGCCGCGCGACGCCGAGGTCAACGACCTCACGGTCCGTCCCGGACGCTGACCGGGGCCCGGGACCCCGGGGGAGCCGCCTCTCCCACGCCACCGCCCCCCGTCCGGCGCATAGGCTTCCCACGTGAGCGAGAAGAACAAGTTCAGGGGTTGCCCGGCCACCGGGATCGGTTCCATGCCCGGGGGAGACGCCCGGGAGGCGGCGAAGACCGTCACCGGCTCGTTCGGGGACGGCGAGGGGCTGCCGTATCTGGCGGAGCTCCCGGCCCGCGGGCCCGGCGCGGACATGATCGGGCGGACCGTCGGACTGCTCGTCGACCTGTACGCGCACGTCGAGCCCAGCGGCTGGCGGGTCAGCGACCGGCCCGGCCAGGACACCCGGCGGGCCCGCTCCTGGCTCGGCGAGGACCTCGATGCGCTGGAGGAGTTCACCCAGGGATACGAGGGGCCGCTGAAGGTGCAGGCCGTCGGGCCCTGGACGCTGGCCGCCGCGCTGGAACGGCGGGGCGGCGAGGCCGTGCTCGGCGACCCGGGGGCCTGCCGCGACCTGACGGCCTCGCTGGCCGAGGGGCTGCGCGCCCACCTCGCGGAGGTGCGGCGCAGGGTGCCCGGCGCCGAACCGGTCCTCCAGCTCGACGAACCGTCGCTGACCGGTGTGCTGCGCGGGTCGATCCGGACCGCCAGCGGCTACCGGACCCACCGGGCCGTGGACCGCCAGATCGTGGAGGGCGCCCTGCGCGACGTCCTGTCGGCGGCCGGGGACGGGGCGACCGTCGTCCACAGCTGCGCCCCCGACGTGCCGTTCGCCCTGCTGCGCCGGGCCGGGGCCGACGGCATCTCGTTCGACTTCTCGTTGCTCACCGAGCGTGAGGAGGACGCGATCGGGGAGGCGGTCGAGGGCGGCACCGGACTCTTCCTCGGAGTGGTGCCCGGCACCGACCCCGCCTCGGGCGGATTGTCGGACCCGGGCGGTAGCGTCATGGGGGTCAGGACGCTGTGGCGCAGGCTGGGGCTGAATCCGGGGACTCTGACGGAGTCCGTCGTGATCACCCCGTCGTGCGGGCTGGCGGGCGCCTCGCCCGCGTACGCGCGCGCCGCGCTCGCCCACTGCGCCCGGGCCGCTAGATCACTCGCAGACAACCCTGAGTGACGGGGCAATGGGGCAACGGGAGGACGAGACCATGGCCGGCGAACAGCGGACGACGGCGCCCGCGGAGGCCCGGGAGCGGCACATGCTGCTCGCCGAGCAGATCGAGGAGCACCGCTTCCGGTACTACGTGAACGACCAGCCGGTCGTGAGCGACGCCGAGTTCGACCGGCTGATGCGCGAGCTGGAGGACCTGGAGGAGACGTACCCGCAGCTGCGTACGCCGGATTCGCCGACGCAGAAGGTGGCCGGCCCGTACCAGACGGAGTTCACCTCCGTCGAGCACCGGGAACGGATGCTCTCGCTGGACAACGCCTTCGACGAGGAGGAGCTGGCGGCCTGGGGCGAGCGCGTCGCCAAGGAGCTCGGCGCCACCGACCACCACTTCCTGTGCGAGCTGAAGGTCGACGGACTCGCGGTCAGCCTCACCTACGAGCACGGGCGTCTGACCCGGGCCGCCACCCGCGGCGACGGCCGCACCGGCGAGGACATCACCCCCAACGTCCGCACGATCGCGGAGATCCCGCACCGGCTGAAGGGCGACCGGATCCCGGCACTGGTCGAGATCCGGGGCGAGGTCTTCTTCCCGATGCACGCCTTCGAGGAGCTCAACGCCCGGCTCGTCGCGGCCGGCGACAAGCCCTTCGCCAACCCGCGCAACGCGGCGGCCGGTTCCCTGCGCCAGAAGGACCCGAAGGTCACCGCCACCCGTCCGCTGCACATGGTGGTGCACGGCATCGGCGCCCGCGACGGCTTCGACATCGACCGCCTCTCGCACGCCTACGAGCTGCTGCACGCCTGGGGCCTGCCCACCGCCCGGCACAACAAGGTGGTGGACTCGCTGGGCGGGGTGCGGGAGTTCATCGCGTACTACGGCGAGAACCGGCACTCCGTGGAGCACGAGATCGACGGGGTCGTCGTCAAGCTCGACGAGATCCCGCTCCAGGGCAGGCTGGGCACCACCTCGCGCG
This sequence comes from Streptomyces tyrfis, assembly GCF_037034285.1. Lineage (NCBI taxonomy): Bacteria > Bacillati > Actinomycetota > Actinomycetes > Kitasatosporales > Streptomycetaceae > Streptomyces > Streptomyces tyrfis. The sequence goes on from NZ_JBAGJZ010000027.1 coordinate 84,389, forward strand.
CCCCGCGCTGGGCGATCGCCTGGAAGTACCCGCCGGAGGAGGTCAACACCAAGCTGGTGAACATCCGCGTCGGCGTCGGCCGCACCGGCCGGGTCACCCCGTACGCGCAGGTCGAGCCGGTGGAGGTGGCGGGCTCCGAGGTCGAGTTCGCCACCCTGCACAACCAGAACGTGGTGAAGGCGAAGGGCGTGCTCATCGGGGACACGGTGGTGCTCCGCAAGGCGGGCGACGTGATCCCGGAGATCCTCGGCCCGGTCGTCGACCTGCGCGACGGCACCGAGCGGGAGTTCGTGATGCCGACGCACTGCCCGGAGTGCGGCACGGAGCTGAAGCCGATGAAGGAGGCGGACGTCGACCTCCGCTGCCCCAACGCGCGCTCCTGCCCCGCCCAGTTGCGGGAGCGGATCTACTATCTCGCGGGCCGCAAGAGCCTCGACATCGACCACTTCGGCTATGTCGCCGCGGCGGCCCTGACACAGCCCCTGGAACCCGCCGAGCCGCCGCTGCGCGACGAGGGCGACCTCTTCGGGCTGACGGTCGAGCAGCTCCTGCCGATCCGCGCGTACGTCCTCGACCAGGACAGCGGACTGCCCAAGCGCGACCCGAAGACCGGCGAGGAGAAGACCGCCTGGGTCTTCGCCAACCAGCAGGGCGAGCCGAAGAAGAACACCCTCGCCATGCTCGACGCCATCGCCGCAGCCAGGAACGCCCCGCTCGCCCGGATCCTCACCGGGCTGTCCATCCGTCATGTGGGCCCGGTCGCGGCGGCGGAGCTGGCCCGCCAGTTCCGCTCCATCGACCGGATCGACGAGGCGACCGAGCAGGAGCTGGTCGAGGCCGACGGGGTCGGGGAGATCATCGCCGCCTCGGTGAAGCAGTGGCTCGCCGAGGACTGGCACCGCGAGATCCTGCGCAAGTGGCGGGAGTCCGGAGTCCGGATGGAGGACGAGGCCGCCGGGGAGGAGACGGGCCCGCGCCCGCTCGAAGGGCTCACCGTCGTCGTCACCGGCACGCTCACCGGTCACACCAGGGATGGCGCGAAAGAGGCGCTCCAGAGCCGTGGGGCGAAAGTGACCGGTTCGGTATCGAAGAAGACCTCGTTCGTGGTCGTCGGTGACAACCCTGGTTCGAAGTATGACAAGGCGGTGCAACTGAAGGTGCCGGTGCTGAACGAGGACGGCTTCGCCGTACTCCTCGAACAGGGGCCGGACGCCGCGCGCGAGGCGGCCGCGGCGGCCGAGCCGGCCGCGGCTGTCGAGGAGCCGACGGAATAGGAGCCGACGGAGTGGGAGCCGCCGCCGTCGGCCTCGGCGCCCCGTCGGAGCGGAACGGGCAAAGAGGGACCGTACCTGAAGAAGCGGTCGAATGGGCTACAGCAACGGGCAAATGACGGCTGAAAAGGAAAAGGGGCGACATAACGGGGCGGAAGGGGGCGAGACTTGCCGCGAATCGGCCGGGTTCACCCGAACGGCGCATATCAAATGCTGATGGCCGGTCGGTTTGCATTCGGGCAAGAGCTGTAGAGCGGTGCCCTGGAGGCCCTCCGCGGCCTACTGTTGAGGTGTGCGTCTGCCGTGCCCGGCCACGGGATGGAAAAACGGGTCGTGGTGGCATGGAACTGAACCATCGGGTGACATGGGCACCGACGGCTGTGAGAGGGACGGAATGAAACCGACCGAGAGCGCCGCGCAGGTGTCGCGGCTGCAAGGTTTCGTCGGCCTCGCACCCCGAGCGGGTGCCGTCGTCGTGGCGATCGCCTTCGTTCTGATCGCGACCGGTTTCTACCATGCCCTGAGCGAGGGGCGTGCGCTCTTTCCCGATGGCGAGGTCGGCTGGTCCCTCGCCGTCCTCACCGGTCTGATCGTCGGTCATCTGGTGGCGCTGGGACGCGACCGCTGGTGGGGCGGCACCGGTTCCGGGGCCGCCCTCACCCTCGCCGTGCTGCTGCTCTACGGCTGGGTGCCCGCCGGTCTGGTGAGCCTGGTCGTCGTCGTACTGGTCGGAGCCGCCCGCAGGCAGCGCGGGTGGCAGGGGCTGCTGCACGGAGCCGTGGACATCCTGGGGATCGGCGCGGCGGCCCTGGTGCTGGCCGCGTTCGGCGAAGTCCAGACCGTCGAATCGCCCTGGCAGCCACTCGACTGGGGGGTGGCGGCCGTTCCCGAGGTGCTGCTGACCGCCTCCGCCTATCTGCTGGTCACCCGGTTCCTGCTGTGGTACGCGGGGGCCCCGCAGGGCGGCGGGCTGCCGACCGTCGCCCGTACCGCGCTGCTCCGGCAGGGCCTGGTGGTGGTCGCGCTGCTCGGCATCGCGCCGCTGATCTGCGTCGTCGCGACGACCATGCCGGTGCTGCTGCCGCTGTTCGCGATCCCGCTGATCGCCCTGGACTCCACCCTCTGGATCGCCCGCGCCCGGGCCGAGGAGCAGCTGCGCGACCCGCTGACCGGCCTGCCCAACCGGCAGTGGCTGCTGGAACGCATCTGGACCGCCCTGGAGGACGCCGAGGCCGTCGGGGCCCGGTCCGCTCTCGTTCTGATCGATCTCGACCGTTTCCGCGCGGTCAACGACACCCTCGGCCATCTGGCCGGGGACCGGCTGCTGCTCCAGATAGCGGAGCGGCTCCGGCTCGCGCTGCCGCGCGGGGCGGAGGCCGCGCGACTCGGCGGCGACGAGTTCGCCGTGCTCCTGCCGACCACCGATTCCACGACGAGCGCCCAGCGGGTGGCCCGCCATCTGGCGGCGGCGCTGTCCTCCCCGCTGGACCTGGACGGCCTGACCCTGGTGCTGGAGGCCAGCGCGGGGGTCGCCGTCCATCCGGACCACGCGCCGGACGCCGAGGGGCTGCTCAGGCGCGCGGACGTGGCGATGTACCAGGCGAAGCGCGACCGCACGGGCGTCGAGGTGTACGAGTCGAAGCGGGACAGCAACACCCCGGACCGGCTCGGGCTCCTCGGCGACCTGCGGCGGGCGCTGGACGCGGCCGAGGTGGAACTCCACTACCAGCCGAAGGTCCGCTTCGACGGCCAGGTGGCCGGGCTGGAGGCGCTGGTGCGCTGGGTGCATCCGGAGCGCGGCCGGGTCCCTCCGGACGAGTTCATCGCCATCGCGGAGTCGTCCGGCCTCATGCCCCACCTCACCGAGTACGTCCTGGAGACGGCGCTGGCCCAGGTGGCCCGCTGGCGGGCGCAGGGGCTGTTCGTCCCGGTCGCGGTCAACGTCTCGCCGCGCGACGTCCACACCCCCGGATTCGCGGGCAGCGTCGCGGCCCGGCTCGCCCGGCACGGCGTCCCGGCCGGGGCGCTGCAGCTGGAGATCACGGAGCATGTGCTGCTGGAGGACCCGCAGCGGGCCGCCGACACCCTGGCCGGGCTCACCGGGCACGGCGTGAAGATGTCCCTGGACGACTTCGGCACGGGGTACTCCTCGCTGGTCCACCTGCGGCGGCTGCCGGTCAGCGAGCTGAAGATCGACCGCTCGTTCGTGGCGCGGCTGGCCGTCGACAACGAGGACGCGGAGATCGTCCGCTGCACCATCGACCTGGCGCATTCGCTGGGACTGCTGGTGGTCGCGGAGGGCGTCGAGGACGACGAGACCTGGGAGCGGCTGCGGGACCTGCGCTGCGACGCGGTGCAGGGGTGGCTGGTCGCCGCGGCGATGCCGCCCCAGGAGACCACGGCATGGCTGCGGGCGCGGGGCGAGCACGGCTGGCGGCGGCCGGCCGCGCAGGCGGCCGCGGCCGCCGCGGCGGTTCCGGAGCGGGAGCAGCGTCCGCCGGGACGCCCCATCGACTCGCGGCCCGCGACGACCTGAGCGCGCCCCGCCCGCCCTGGACGCCGTGACGCGTACGCGCTGACATGCCCGTGCGCCATGCCAGGCCCGTGCGCCGTGGCGCGCAGGCCCGCGTACGCCCCGGCGTGAACGCCAGGACGGGCATGCCACGACGGGCTCGCCACGACGCGAGTGCGGCGTCCCCGCCCCCGGCGGGCGCGGCGCGTCGTACGGACCCGGCGCACCGGCTTCCGGCCCGGCGCACCCGGCCCGGCGTCCGGGACCCCGGCGCACCGGATCCGCCGACGCGGCGCGCGGTCCCGCGGGGCGCGGCCGTGCCGGACGCGCGGGGGCGTCGAGCGGTCGGAGCCCGCGCCACCAGGCTGTTCACCCCGGTGGCGGGACCGGTCGCGGCCGACACCATAGGATTGGGCCAAAACCACACACCAACCCCTGAGGATCGCTGCATGCCTGGCATCACGCGCGAGGAGGTCGCCCACCTCGCCCGGCTGGCGCGTCTGGAGCTGAAGGGCGAAGAGCTCGATCACTTCGCCGGTCAGCTCGACGACATCATCGGCGCGGTCGCCCGCGTCTCCGAGGTCGCCGACCAAGACGTTCCGCCGACCTCCCACCCGCTGCCGCTGACCAACGTCATGCGCGCGGACGAGGTCCGTCCGTCGCTCACCCCCGAGCAGGCGCTCTCCGGCGCCCCGGCCCAGGAGCAGCAGCGTTTCAAGGTGCCGCAGATCCTGGGGGAGGACTGAAGCCATGACGGACAACAGCACCATCATCAAGCTCACCGCTGCGGAGATCGCCGAGAAGATCGCCTCCGGCGAGCTCACCGCCGTCGAGGTCACCGAGGCGCACCTGGCCCGGATCGACGCGGTCGACGAGAAGGTCCACGCCTTCCTGCACGTCGACCGCGAGGGCGCGCTCGCGCAGGCCCGTGCCGTCGACGCGAAGCGGGCGGCGGGCGGGAAGCTGGGCCCGCTGGCCGGCGTCCCGCTCGCGCTGAAGGACATCTTCACCACCGAGGGCATCCCGACCACCGTCGGCTCCAAGATCCTCGAGGGCTGGATCCCGCCGTACGACGCGACCCTCACCAGGAAGCTGAAGGCCGCCGACGTCGTCATCCTCGGCAAGACCAACATGGACGAGTTCGCCATGGGGTCCTCCACCGAGAACAGCGCCTACGGCCCGACCGGCAACCCGTGGGACCTCACCCGCATCCCGGGCGGCTCCGGCGGCGGCTCCTCCGCCGCGCTCGCCGCGTACGAGGCCCCGCTCGCCATCGGCACGGACACCGGCGGCTCCATCCGCCAGCCCGCCGCCGTCACCGGCACCGTCGGCGTCAAGCCGACCTACGGCGGCGTCTCCCGCTACGGCATGGTGGCGTTCTCCAGCTCCCTCGACCAGGGCGGGCCCTGCGCCCGCACGGTCCTGGACGCGGCCCTGCTGCACGAGGTGATCGGCGGCCACGACCCGATGGACTCGACGTCCATCGACGCCCCGGTCCCGCCGGTCGTCGAGGCCGCCCGCAACGGCAGCGTCGAGGGCATGCGCGTCGGCGTCGTCAAGCAGTTCTCCGGCGAGGGCTACCAGGCCGGCGTCGTCCAGCGCTTCGACGAGTCCGTCGAGCTGCTGAAGTCGCTGGGCGCCACGATCGTCGAGCTGGACTGCCCGTCCTTCGACCTCGCGCTGTCGGCGTACTACCTGATCGCGCCGTCCGAGTGCTCCTCCAACCTGGCCCGCTTCGACGCCATGCGCTACGGCCTGCGGGTCGGCGACGACGGCACGAAGTCCGCGGAGGACGTCACCGCGCTCACCCGCGAGGCAGGTTTCGGCGACGAGGTCAAGCGCCGCGTCATCCTCGGCACGTACGCGCTCAGCTCCGGCTACTACGACGCGTACTACGGCTCCGCGCAGAAGGTCCGCACGCTGATCACGCGGGACTTCGAGAAGGCCTTCGAGCGGGTGGACGTCATCGTCTCCCCGACGACGCCCACCACCGCCTTCCCGATCGGCGAGCGCGCCGACGACCCGATGGCGATGTACCTCGCGGACCTGTGCACCATCCCGACCAACCTCGCCGGCAACGCCGCCATGTCGCTGCCCTGCGGCCTGGCGCCGGAGGACGGCCTGCCGGTCGGGCTCCAGATCATCGCCCCCGCCATGCAGGACGACCGGCTGTACAAGGTCGGTGCCGCCGTCGAGGCCGCCTTCGTGGAAAAGTGGGGGCACCCGCTGCTGGAGGAGGCTCCGTCACTGTGAGCGCACTGAGCAAGGCCAAGGGCTTCAAGAAGTCCAGGACCGGCACGTATCTGTCCATCGGCACCACCGCCTTCGGGGCGATCGGCGTTCTCCGGCAGGCCAGGCAGGCCCGGTCCGAGCACGACACGCTCCGGCTGGTCGACGCCGTCGTCTCCGCCGCCGCCATCGCCACGGGCATCGCGCTGCTGCTGCGCGAACTCAAGCACATCGGCGACGACGACGTACTGCTGGGCTGAGAGGGAAAGTTTCACCGTGACTGTCACCGACCTGGTGTCGTACGAGGACGCCCTCGCGTCCTACGACCCCGTCATGGGCCTGGAGGTCCATGTCGAGCTCGGCACCAAGACCAAGATGTTCTGCGGCTGCTCGACCGAGCTGAAGCAGGACGCCAACTCCCAGACCTGCCCGGTCTGCCTCGGACTGCCCGGCGCGCTGCCGGTCGTCAACGAGATCGGCGTGGAGTCCGCCATCAAGATCGGTCTCGCGCTCAACTGCGAGATCGCCGAGTGGTGCCGCTTCGCCCGGAAGAACTACTTCTATCCGGACATGCCGAAGAACTTCCAGACCTCCCAGTACGACGAGCCGATCGCCTTCGACGGCTATCTGGACGTCCAGCTGGAGGACGGCGAGGTCTTCCGCGTGCACATCGAGCGCGCCCACATGGAGGAGGACACCGGCAAGTCGACCCACGTCGGCGGCGCCACCGGCCGTATCCAGGGCGCGTCCCACTCCCTGCTCGACTACAACCGGGCCGGCATCCCGCTCATCGAGATCGTCACCAAGCCGATCGAGGGCGCGGGCGCCCGCGCCCCCGAGGTCGCCAGGGCGTACGTCGCCGAGCTCCGCGAGCTCATCAGGGCGCTCGGCGTCTCGGAGGCCCGGATGGAGATGGGCCAGATGCGCTGCGACGTCAACCTGTCGCTGCGGCCCAACGGCACCGAGACCTTCGGCACGCGCTCCGAGACGAAGAACGTGAACTCGCTGCGTTCCGTGGAGCGCGCCGCCCGCTTCGAGATCCAGCGCCACGCCGCGGTGCTGTCCTCGGGCGGCACGGTCGTGCAGGAGACCCGGCACTTCCACGAGGAGGACGGCTCGACCACGGCCGGCCGCATCAAGGACAACGCCGAGGACTACCGCTACTTCCCCGAGCCCGACCTGGTGCCGGTCGCCCCGGCCCGGGAGTGGGTCGAGGAGCTCCGCAAGGGCCTCCCCGAGCTGCCGCGGGTGCGCCGCAACCGGCTCAAGGAGGAGTGGGGCGTCTCCGAGCACGACATGCAGTCCATCCTCAACGCGGGCGCGGTCGACCTGATCGTCGCCACGACCGACGCGGGCGCCCCCTCGGACCAGGCCCGCAAGTGGTGGATGGGCGAGCTGGCCCGCAACGCCAACGAGACCGGCCGCGGCCTCGACGAGCTGCCGATCACCCCGGCGCAGGTCGCCCGGGTGGCCGAGCTCGTCGCCTCGGGCGACCTCAACGACAAGCTGGCCCGCCAGGTCATCGAGGGCGTCCTCGCCGGCGAGGGCGACCCGGACACCGTCGTCGAGAAGCGCGGCCTGAAGGTGGTCTCCGACGAGGGCGCGCTGGGCGCGGCCGTGGACGAGGCCATCGCCGCCAACGGGGCCATCGCGGACAAGATCCGCGGCGGCAAGGTCGCCGCGGCGGGCGCGCTCGTCGGCGCGGTCATGAAGGCCACCCGCGGTCAGGCGGACGCGGCCCGGGTGCGCGAGCTGATCCTGGAGAAGCTCGGCGTCCAGGGCTGACCTCCGCCGCCGCACGGGCGGTTCCCGTCCCCGCGCGGGGCGGTTCCCGCGCACGCCTCGAAGGGGCGGTGCACCCGCGAGCCGGGTGCGCCGCCCCTTCGGCCGTGGTCACCGGCTCACGCCCCGGCCCGGAGCGTCCATGCACACCGCGGCCCGGCGCCCCGGGCCGGAGCGCCCGCTCACGCGCCCCCACCGCGCCCGTTCACGCCCCCGTATGGGGGCACCCGCTCCATGCCCCGGGCCGGGGCGCCCGCTCCATGCCCCGGGCCGGGGCGCCCGCTCACGCCCCGGCCCGGGGCGCCCGCTCGCTCCGCCCGCGCCTGTCATCCTGTGGTCGGCCGCGTCGCCCGAACCGCTGTCCGTGCCGCTGCCGCTCCGGTCGCCGCTCACGTCCTCCGGTCGCCGTCCGCGTCACCCGCCCACCGCCCCAACCGCCGCCCGGTCACCCGACCGGCGTCCACGTCGCCCGTCCGGGGAGCCCGCAGTCCGTTGAACCACGTCACCGTCGGAATCGTCTCCGCCGTGCTGCTGCTCGGCGTGCTGGTCTTCGCCGTCGTACGCCCCCGGGGACTGCCGGAGGCGACCGCCGCCGTGCCCGCGGCCCTGCTGGTGACCGCGATCGGCGCGGTGTCGTGGCCGCAGGCCCGGGACCGGGTGGCCGATCTGCTGCCGGTCGTCGGCTTCCTCGCGGCGATCCTGATGCTGGCCGAGCTCTGCGCGGACGAGGGGCTGTTCCGGGCCGCCGGCGATCTCGTCGCCCGGATGTGCGACGGCCGGACGGGGCCGCTGCTGGGCGGGGTGTTCGTCGTCGCCTCGGTGATCACCGCCGTGCTGAGCCTGGACGCGACCGTGGTCCTGCTGACCCCCGTCGTCCTCGCCACCGTGACCCGCGTCGGAGCCCGCCCCCGGCCGTACGTCTACGCCTGCGCGCACCTGGCGAACTCGGCGTCCCTGCTGCTGCCCGTCTCCAATCTCACCAATCTGCTGGCGTTCGCCGCGAGCGGTCTCTCCTTCACCCGCTTCGCCGCGCTGATGGCCCTGCCGTGGGTGGTCGCCGTCGCCGTCGAGTACGCCGTCTTCCGCCGGTTCTTCGCCGCCGATCTGGCCGCGGGCGCGCACCGGGCGGCGCCCGAGGAGGACCGGCCGGGCGTCCCCGTCTTCACTCTCGTCGTCCTCGCGCTGACCCTGGCCGGTTTCGTCGTCACCTCGTTCGCGGGCGCGGAGCCGCTGTGGGCGGCACTGGCCGGGGCCGGGGTGCTGGCGGTGCGCGCGCTGGCGAAGCGCGAGACCACCGTCACGGGGCTCGTGCGCTCCGCGCACCCGCTGTTCTGCCTGTTCGTGCTCGCGCTGGGCATCGTCGTCCAGGCCGTCGTCGGGCACGGACTCGGCACCGGGATCGGGGCCCTCCTCCCGGACGGTTCGTCGCTTCCCGCCCTGCTCGCGGTGGCCGTGGTGGCGGCCGTGCTCGCCAACCTGATCAACAACCTGCCCGCGATCCTCGCCCTGCTCCCGGTCGTGGCGGCGGCCGGGCCCGGTCCCGTGCTCGCGGCCCTGATCGGCGTGAACCTCGGCCCGAACCTGACCTACGTCGGCTCGCTCGCCACCCTGCTCTGGCGCCGCATCCTGCACAGCCACGACGCCGCGCCGGAACTCGGCCACTTCACCCGGCTCGGCCTGCTGACCGTGCCGGCGACGCTGGGCCTCTCGACGGCGGCGCTGTGGGGCGCGCTGAGGGTGATCGGGGTGTGAGGCGGAGCGGGGCGCCGGGCCCCGCCTCTCATACGGGTCCGGCGGTTGGACTTTCCGGCCGACGTGTTGGACGTTCACCACCGAGCCGTACGGAGTCCTTCCCGGGGCCACCTGTCGTGATTACCTTCCCGGCTGTACGACCGGACTCGGGAGGCTCACTTGACCACGGACATCTCACGGCGGCGGCTCTTCGCGCTCGGTGGCGGTGCGCTCGGCGCCGCGGCGGCGGGGTCGCTGCTGCCGCCGTCGCTGCAGGCCGCGATGGCCGCGCAGCCGGCGCACCCGGCCGGGTCCGATGGCGCCGACGGGCTCAGGGCCATCAAGCACGTGGTGATCCTGATGCAGGAGAATCGTTCCTTCGATCACTACTTCGGGACGCTCAGGGGCGTACGCGGCTTCGGCGACCGCAACGCCGTCGAGCTGCCCTCCGGCCGGCCGGTCTTCGAGCAGCCCGCCCCGCTCGGCGCGTCCGTGCTGCCCTTCCCGGTGCGCGGGGCCGCCGAGACGCAGAAGAAGGACCTCCAGTACATCGGCGCGCTCGACCACTCCTGGAGCGGCGGCGGCAGGGCGTGGGCCGGCGGGTGGATGAACGGCTGGGTGAGCGCCAAGACGGCCGCCACCATGGCCTACTACGACCGCCGCGACATCCCGCTGCACTACGAACTGGCCGACACCTTCACGGTCTGCGACGCCTACCACTCCTCGATCCACTCCTCGACCAGCCCCAACCGCAACCATCTGTGGAGCGGGAAGACGGGCGACGAGCCGAACGGCAAGCGGGCCGTCGGCAACGACGCGTACGACGAGGGCACGCACCCCGGGTACGACTGGGGCACCTACGCGGAGCGGCTGGAGAAGGCGGGCCGCAGCTGGCGCACGTACACCGAGTGGGAGAACTTCACCGACAACCAGATCGAGTTCTTCGCCACCTTCAAGGCCGTCGCCCGCAAGGCGCTGGCGAGGACCGGCGGCCACACCTACATGGAGTCCTTCTACTCGGCCGTCCGGGACGCGGACGCGGCGGAGCGGGAGCGGCTGTTCGGCCTGCTCGAAGAGGGCGTCGCCACCCTGGACAAGCGCGAACGCAGCCTGTTCGAGCGGGCGTTGCGCCGGGTGGAGACCGGGAAGCTGGCCGACGAGTTCGCCAGGGATGTGGCGGCGGGCACCCTGCCCGAGGTCTCCTACCTGGTGCCCTCGGCCGTCGACTCGGAGCACCCGAGCGTCTCCTCGCCGGTCCACAGCGCGACGATCGTCTACAAGATCCTGGACGCGCTGGGCAGGCACCCCGAGGTGTGGCGGCACACCGCCGTCATCATCAACTACGACGAGAACGACGGCTTCTTCGACCATGTGCCGCCGCCGGTCGCGCCGCCCGAGGTCGCCGAGGAGCAGTGGGAGGGCAAGCCGACCGGCCTCGGGATGCGGGTGCCGATGCTCGTCGTCTCCCCGTGGACCGTGGGCGGTTACGTCTGCTCCGAGGTCTTCGACCACACCTCCGTCATCCGGTTCCTGGAGCGCTGGACCGGCGTGAAGGAGCCGAACATCGGCGCCTGGCGACGCACCGTCACCGGCGACCTCACCTCGGCGTTCGACTTCACGCGCACCCGGCGGCGGCCGGACGTCGAACAGCCGGGCGCCATCCCGCCGTTCAGCGGACGCTGGGCGCCGAAGCCGCCGCTCGTGCAGCGGATGCCGGCGCAGGAGCCGGGGGCGCGTCCGGCCCGCCCGCTGCCCTACCAGCCGGACGCGCAGGCCAGGCTGGTGGGCGGCGAGGTGCGGGTGGCCCTCAGCAACACGGGCCGTTCCTCGGCGCACTTCGCGCTCTACCCGTACGCGGGCGAGTTCCCCGTGCCGCAGCACCGGGACGTGAAGGGCACGGCGCAGTGGGCGGTGCCCGTCAACGGCTCGGCGTACCGGTTCACCGTGACGGGACCGAACGGCTTCCGGCGCGAGTTCGCGGGACCCGCGCGGGGCGGCGCCTCGGCGGGGGCCGAGGTCGGCTCGCGGATCGACGCGCACGAGCGGGACCTGCACCTCACCCTGCGCAACAACGGGCGGACGGCGCTCACCTTCACCGTGCGGCCGCTGGGGTACGTCGAGGAGGCGGACCTGCGCGACTGGACCCGTACCGTCAAGGTCAAGCCGGGGCGCAGCCGTACGGTGGTGCACTCGGCGGCGGACGCGCACGGCTGGTACGACGTGGAGGTCACCGTGGACGGGGACGGCGCGTTCCGGCGGCGGCTCATGGGACACATCGAGAACGGCCGGGCGAGCGTCTCCGGCTGACGGCTGACGGCTGACGGCTGACGGCTGACGGTTGGCGGCCGAGGGCCGAGGGCCGAGGGCAGAGGGCTGAGGGCTGCGGGGGAGCGGGAGCGCGGACGGGGCCGGGGCGGCGGGGACTCGGCCCGGCGTCCGGCCGCCGGACCTGTGGGCGATAGATCGTACGGAAGTTCGATATCAGCGGAACCGCCCGTCCGCGCCCCGCGTTCTCCCGATCATGAGTGAACCGATCGAGACAAGGGCCGAGGCCGCGACGGACGCCGCTCCCGGACAGGGGGACCCCGCCGTCCTGGAGCACGCCCGTCTGCTCGCCGCCGACCCGGCCGGTCAGCAGGCGGTTCCGCTGGTCTTCGCGCTGGTGGGGGCGGCGCCGTACGTCCTCGGGCGGCGCGGCGCCCCGGTGGAGCGGGCCGTGGTGGACGCGCTCGTCTCGGCCGCCGAGGCCCTGGACGGCCGGGCGCCGGAGGGCGCCGGCTGCGGGCACCCGGCCCATCCGTACGCCGAGGCCCTGGCGGGCTGGGGCACGGACGCGGACGCGCTGGCCGGCGCGCCGTCCGTCCGGACGCCGCCCGACGCCCGGGACGCGGCCGAGGCGTGCCCCCGCAACGCGGCCGGGTGGGCGCGGATCGCCGCCGACGTGATCCTCCCGGGCAGCGCGGACGGCATTCCGGAGATCGTCCCGGAGGAGCACCGGAGCAACATCAGCGGCCTGGACGAAGTCCTCAACGACTATCCCAACGGGGACCCGTTCTGGGAGCTGGACGTCCACACGACCCCGCCCGGCGACCTCTCCCGGGCCACCCTGGCCGGATATGTCGTCGTCGTTCACGCCGCCTGCTGGTACGCGGCCTCGGGCCGGATCAAGCGGCGGTCGCTGCTGGACGACATGATCAAGGGACTGGAGTCCGTGCTTCCGCTGCTGCCGGACAGGCCGTGCGGACACGCGGAGGGCGAGCACCCGGCCCCGTTCCGCGACAGCGCCCAGCAGGCCGCCTGCGGGATCCAGCTGCAGAGCCCGGGCGGCCGCACCATCCTCCGCGAGGAGTACGAGGACGGGTTCGGGCCCTCGCTGGAGGCGTGGACCTGCACCGCCTATCTGCGTGAGCTCGCCGTGGAGGCCCGCGACCATCTGCGCGAGGCGGTGGCCCGGCTCTTCGGCGCCGGCGAGACGGCACACCTGGACGCGGAGCCCTTTGCCGCCCGGCCGGACGAGGAGTGGACGGCCTGACCCGGCCGTCCGGCGGAGGCCGCGCCGCGGCGCGGCCGAGGCGTCCTGCGCGGACCGGCCCTGTGAGTATCGCCACGAACGCGACAAAGGATCACCATCGGCTGCGAAAGTGGTCGTACCCACGCCATGCGTTCTTCACGGGTGCTCCCTGCCTCGTTCCGCCGTGCGCCACCCACCCGTGCCGTACGGTCCCGACGAGCCGCGAGCCGGAAGAGCCGCGAACCGCCCGCGAACCGTCAGGGAGCACGCTCAGGTGGCCGCCATCGCCCGCTGGTGCATCAGGCACCGCCTCCTCGTCGTCCTCCTCTGGCTCCTCGCGCTCGGAGGCACGGCCACCGCCGCGGGCTTCGCCGGTTCCGCGTACTCCAACCAGTACGACGTACCCGGCACGGAGGCGGGCCGGGCCGCCGACCTCCTGAAGAACGGTTTCACCGACCTGGGCGGGGACACCGACACCATCGTCTGGCACACCGACGACTCCACCGTGCGGGCCGCCGACGTGCGGCAGACCATGACCCGCACCCTGCACGCGGTCGAGGAACTGCCCGGGGTCGGCGCCGTCACCGGGCCGTACGGGGAGTCCGGGACCGGGCAGATCAGCCCGGACGGCCGCACCGCCTACGCCACGGTCACCTTCGAGCGGCCCTCCGACGAGATCCCGGCGTCCCAGGCACAGGCCCTCGTGGACACGGCGAAGGCCGCCGGGGCCGCCCACCTCCAGGTGGAGCTGGGCGGGCCCGCCGTCGCCCTGACCGAGGCGCCCGCGGTGCACCTCAGCGAGGTCATCGGGGTCGTCGTCGCGGCCGTCGTGCTGTTCCTCGCCTTCGGCTCCCTCGCCGCCAGCATGCTGCCCATCGCCACCGCCCTGGTCTCCGTCGGCACGGCCTACGCGGGCATCGTGCTGCTGGGCCATGCGATGACCGTCGCGGACTTCGCGCCGATGCTGGGCATGCTGATCGGGCTCGGCGTCGGCATCGACTACGCGCTGTTCGTCGTCACCCGGCACCGCGCCGGACTGCGCCGGGGCCTGCCGGTCGCCGAGGCGGCGCGGAACGCCGTCGCGACGACCGGCCGGGCCGTCGTCTTCGCCGGGGCCACGGTCTGCGTGGCCCTGCTCGGCATGCTCATCCTGCGGCTCGACTTCCTCAACGGGGTGGCGATCGCGGCCTCGCTCACCGTCGTGCTGACCGTGGCCGCGTCCGTGACCCTGCTGCCCGCCCTGCTCTCCTTCATCGGCATGCGGGCACTGAGCCGGCGCGAACGCGCCAGGCTGGCCGCGTACGGGCCGCGGCCCGAACTGCCCACCGGATTCGCCGCCCGCTGGTCCGCGTTCGTCGAACGCCACCCCAGGCTCCTCGGCTCGCTCGCCGCCGTGCTGATGGCGGTGCTGGCGCTGCCCGTGTTCTCCCTCCACCCGGGCACCTCCGACCAGGGCAACAACCCGGCCACGTCCACCACCCGGCGGGCGTACGACCTGCTGGCCGACGGCTTCGGGCCCGGCTTCAACGGCCCGCTGACGATCGCGGCGCGGCTCGACGGCGCCGGGGACCGGCTCGCGATGGACGGCCTGCCGGCCACGCTGCGCGCCACCGAGGGCGTCGCCTCGGCGAGCCCGGTCACGTACAACGGCAGCGGCGACACCGCGTTCGTCACCGTCGTCCCGACCTCGTCGCCGCAGTCGCGGGACACCAGCGAGCTCGTCGACCGGCTGCGCGACGAGGTCCTTCCGGCGGCCGAGGCGAACACCTCGCTCCGCGCCCATGTGGGCGGTGTGACGGCCGGGTACGACGACTTCGCCCGGGCCGTCCTGGCCAAGCTCCCGCTCTTCGTCGGCGTGGTCATCGGGCTCGGCTGCCTGCTTCTGCTGCTGGCCTTCCGCTCGGTCGGCATCCCGCTCAAGGCCGCCGTGATGAACGTCGCCGCCGTCGCCTCCTCGTTCGGGGTCGTCGTCGCCGTCTTCCAGTGGGGATGGGGGAGCGAACTGCTGGGGCTGGGCGGCCCCGGGCCGATCGAACCGTTCCTGCCGGTGATCATGGTGTCCGTGCTCTTCGGGCTCTCCATGGACTACCAGGTGTTCCTGGTGGGGCGCATGTACGAGGAGTGGCTGGAGACCGGCGACAACCGGCGGGCGGTCCGGGTCGGCCTCGCCGAGACCGGGCGGGTGATCAACTCCGCCGCCGTGATCATGATTTCGGTCTTCCTGGCGTTCGTCCTCAGCGGCGACCGGGTCATCGCCATGTTCGGCATCGCGCTGGCCGCGGCCGTGGCGCTCGACGCCTTCGTCCTCCGTACGCTGCTGGTCCCGGCGCTGATGCATCTGCTCGGCGGCGCCAACTGGTGGCTGCCGCGGCGGCTGGACCGCTGGCTGCCCCGGATCAGCATCGAGCCCCCCGAATGCGGCGCGTCGCGCGGGAGGACCGCGCAGGGGGCGCGGGCGGGGGACGCGGCGGAGCCCGCCGGGGGCGACGGGCGGCCCCCAAAGGCCCCGGCCCGACGGCCCGCGGGGGACGCGGCGGCTACCCGCGGTCGGTGAACCTGGCCGGGGCGTACCGGGCCTGCCGTTCGCGGTACGAGCGGCCCAGATGGTGCTGGAGCCGTAGGTGGCGGAACTGGTAGACCGCACCGGTCCGGCGCAGTACGCCCCGGCGGTAGGCGTCGTCCAGGAAGGCGAACGGATTCCAGGGCAGCCTGCCGGTCAGCGGCAGCCACACGCGGCACAGCACCACCCACTGACCCCAGGCGGTGAAGGACAAGGCGTACGAGAAGGCGCCGCCGAGCCCGCCGACGACCCCGATGGGCAGTCCGTCCGCCAGCCCCCAGCCCATCGGACCGAAGAAGTTCCGCAGCAGGCCGGTGATCAGATACCCGCCGAGGGCGATCGCGACGGTGAGCATCGGGATGACCACCAGGACCTGACGGCCGACGGTCGTGCGGTTCCAGGCCAGCAGGCCGGCCGGGGTGGCCGCCGAGGCGACGTCCAGCGGTGCTTCGAGCACGGCCAGCAGGCCGAAGACCAGCCCGGCGCCCGCCCCGAAGATCAGCCCGAAGGCCAGCATGTTGATGAGCGTGCCCGCGATGACCTGGTCGTTCCTCAGCGGGATCCCGTGGTACATCCAGCGCAGGAGGGCGAGGGCGCACGCGCAGCCGGCCCCCATCACGAATCCGCCCATCAGCACGGCCCCGAACCGGGCGGTGAACACGCGGACCGGCCGCCGCCCGATGCTCTTCCCCGAGCCGGGCAGCCGCAGCCGTACCCGGGACGGCTCGAAGGACCCGGCGCCGAACAGGGCCAGAACCGCGTGCACGGCCCCGAAGGCGACCCCGGCTACCGCCCCGATCAGGGCTCCCTGCAGCAGGTTCTCGGCGAGCGCGAACGGCGTGAGGAGCTGGGCGACGAGCCACGCGGACACCCCGACGCAGAGCGCCGAGGCCGTCGCCGTCGCCGCGACCCGGGTGGACAGCCGCAGCGAGGCCCCGATGCGCCACCACGCGAGGTCCTGCTGGTCGCGGTCGGGCCGGGACAGATGATGGGCCAGGTGGCCGAGCCATCGTTCGGCGCGCTCCGGGCCCGGGTTCCGGCTGCCGCCCGGCTCGACGGGGCGACGGCCCGGGACGGCGGGTCCGACGGCGTGGCGACGGTAGACCGTCGGCACGAAGCCCGCGAGGAGATGCTCCTCCAGGGCGTTCTCGTCGGGGAACCGTTTGGCGTCCAGCAGCTCCACCGGGTCCCGGCCGGGCGCCTCGCTGTACATCGTCCGCGCCAGGGCGACCATGAGCGGGGTGCTGAGGACCCTGACGAGGGGAACGTCCACCCCTCCCTCCCCGGCCCGCAGTCCGTCCAGGACCGGATCCCACGCCGTGCCCTTCCGGCCGCGCCCGTGCCCCTCGCCGGCGTCGGTGTCGCGGCCTTCGCCGGTGTCCCGGGCAGGGTGCTCGCGGCCGTCGCCTCCGCAGGCGACGCCGTGGGCGTCGCCGCGCAGGATCGCGCGGGCCGTCCTGGGCAGGTAGGCCACGAGGTCCTTCAGGGCGAGGTCGGTCAGCTCGATGCCGGCCGCCCAGACCAGGGGCGCCCCCGCCGCCCGGACCGCCTCCGCGAACTCGGCGCGCCGACTGGTCAGGACGAGTGGAAGGGAGGTGCTGTTGAGCTCCTCGAGCGAGGCGGTCCGCAGCCCCTCCGCGATCTCGTCGAAGCCGTCCAGGACCGGCAGCACGAGACCGGCGTCGACCAGGGCGGCGGCCAGCGGCCCTCCGCCGGGCGCGCGGCGGGCCAGATGCGGATGGTCGCGCTCCAGGCGGCCGACCAGCCAGTCCCGTAACGTGACCGCCGTCGGATCCCAGGAACCGAGACTGAAGATCACCGGCACCTTGGCGGCGGGACCCGATTCCACCGGGTGGTCCAGATAGTCCAGGACGAACCTGATCGTCAGAATCGACTTTCCCGAACCGGCCCGGCCCAGGACCACCAGCCGCCCGGACGGGATTCCCCGGTAGAACCCGGCCACGCTCCGCACATCGCCGTCCAGGTCCATTCGGCGCGGTGTCGCCCCCGACGGCCGGCGCTGAATGTTCTCCGGATAGTCCGTCAGGGATTCGGGCGCCTCCCGCCAGCGCACCGGGAGCGGATAGGGATCGTGAACTCGGCGCTGTTCCTCCTCGCGCCGCCAGCGCCGCCCGACTTCCGCCGCCAACTCCTCCACGGCGTCGGCGAGCAGGCCGCGGAACGGGGACATGGCACGGGCCGCCGGAGCGGAATGCGGCGGGGGCCCGTTCGATTCCGCACCGGGTTCCGCCACGGCCGAATCAGCCGTGCCGGCCGGTGAATTCGGCGCCACGGTCGTGGAATCGGTTTCCCCGGCATCCGGTTCGGACGAAGGAGCGGCCGATTCGGCCGCTTCGGGCGGCGGTTCGGGCGTCCCGGGATCGCGTACGGCCGGCAGTCTCGCGATCAGGGCCGCGAGCCGGCGACGGTCGTCCGGTCCGGCCTCCAGGGCGTCCGCCAGCAGGTGCAGCGTTCCCACCCGGTGGTTCTTCGAACGGCCGGTCTCCAGCCTGCGGATGGTGCTCACGCTCACCCCGGAGCGTTCCTCCAACTGCTCCTGCGTCAGCCCCGACCGGGCCCGCAGCCGACGCAGTAACGCACCGAGCTGTTCCGTCACTTCGACACCCTTCCGCCACCGAGCGCGGTCGCCGAGGAGCCTACCGTGACGACCGGTCATATATGACCGGTCCGCTGTGACCGCTCCCCGACCTGTCCGCCGAGCAGCGCGAACACCACGATCGGAGATGTGCCGACCGCTGCGGCGGCGCGGCGCGGGGCACCGCGCGGGGCCGGTTCCCGGACACACCCCGCGCACACGTACACGCGACAGGAGGAATCGTCATGGCATACCGCTTCTGGTGCGGTGAATGCGGATTCAAGACGCCGTGGGTCAGCGAATCCGAGGGTGAACAGCGTCAGGTCGACCACTACACCAGGAACCACCCCGGAATTCCTCCCGGAGGTCATGTGGAGGCCAACCGGAAGAACCCGGAGAGCGGCGGCGGATGCTTCGCGGTGATCGGAATCATCGTCCTGGTGCTGATGATCGCGGCCTCGTGCGGCCGTTAGGGGCTGTCCCGTGATCCCTGGCGGGCGTGCGACGACAGCTGCGGCGCCTCGCGGCGTTGTCGGAACGCCCGCATACGTCCAGTATGCGGGCGCCCCTCCGCCTTGCGATGCACCACATCCGACGCCGCGCGCTGATCCACCACGGATTACGGGACAGCCCTTAGGGGGCCGCCCGTAATCCGTGCCCGTCGATCCGAATCCGCGCCGAAACCGAATTCCCGTCGATCCCCATGGCGGCCGGAGCGCGCCTGTCGGCCGCCCGGCCGCCCGGCCGCCCCGGCATCCACCGACATTCGCCGACATCCAGTCGAGAAGGAGAGAAACACATGAGCGAGTTCACCGGTTCCCTGCCCCGTACGTCGACCGACACCACGTGTTCCGGCACGGGAGCGGGATCCGGAGCCGGCACCGGAACCGACGGCACGTCCGGCCGGTCCCTGCCGCGGGCGAGGCGGCGTCGCCGGCTGCTGACAGCCGCCGTCGCCACCTGCCTGCTGATGGCCGGCGCCGGCCAGGCGGCCGCCGTCGACCCGTCCCCGGCCGACATCCTGCGGGCCGGCGCCCAGAAGGGGATCGCCGACGGATACCCGGGCGTGATCGGCATGGTGCGTCAGGGCGACACGGCCCAGTACGTGTCCGCGGGCGTCGGCGACCTGTCCACCAAGGCGCCCGCCGACCCGAAAGCGAAGTTCCGGATCGGCAGCAACACCAAGGCGTTCATCTCCACCGTGCTGCTCCAGCTGGAGGGCGAACACCGGCTCTCGCTGGACGACACCGTCGCCCGGTGGCTGCCGGGGGCCGTCGCCGCCAACGGCTACGACGGGGCACGGATCACGATCCGTCAGCTGCTCAACCACACCTCGGGCCTGCCCGACTACCTCGGCGCCCCGCAGGTGTCCACCCCGTACTACCTCAACACCGACCCGAGGCAGGCCATCGCGCCGCAGTCCCTGGTCGACATCGCCCTCGCCCGCAGCGCGCCCGGGTCCCGGCCGGGGGAGAAGTTCGGCTACTCCAACACCAATTACGTGCTCGCGGGCATGGTGATCAAGGCCGTCACCGGCTCGGACCCGGCCACCGAGGTCCAGCGGCGGATCATCGAGCCCCTCGGTCTGCGCGACACCGGCTTCCCCACCGAAGACCCCGCCCTGTACGGCAACTACCTGCACGGCTACGTACTGCGCGTGCTCCTCGTCGGCGACGGCACGGTCTCCAACGTCCAGGTCACCGGGAGCGCCGGCGCGATCGTCTCGACGCTGGACGACCTGGCCGCGTTCTCCCGGGCGTTGCTGACCGGGAAGCTGCTGGCGCCCGCGCAGCTGGCCGAGCTCAAGACCACGGTGCCGGTGAACGCCGAGGGCACCGCCGGTTACGGCCTGGGCATCCAGCACCTCAAGCTGCCCTGCGGGAAGTGGGCGTGGGGCCACAACGGCGCGGTGCTCGGCTACTTCAGCGAGTGGCTCTCCAGCGAGGACGGCTCGGAGCAGGCGCTGCACGCGAACAACGAGTTCCACATGCTCCTCGGAACGAAGGGGCAGGCCGATACGGGCAAGGCCATGACGGACGCGTTCTGCGCGCTCTGAGTCCTCCGAAGCCCTGAAGGGCATCCGCTCCTGCGGCAACCATGAGAAACGACAGGCTCTGCGAAAGGACCACCGATGAGATCAACGCTGTACGCCTGGAGAACGCACGCGAGGGCGGCCGTCGTCGCCGCCGCGATGGCCATGACGGCGGCGCTCGCGACGCCGGCCGCGCACGCCGAGGGCTCCGCCCCGCCCGTACTGTCCGACGGATTCGGGCTGACCCAGGTCCCCGGCGGCGCCGAGACGCGCTCCGGCGCCGACTTCACGATCACCGTGACCACCCCGCAGGTGAAGGGCCCGCACAGAATCCGCGTCTTCCTGCCCAGCGGCTACTGGTCCGACCCCGGCAGGCGATGGCCGGTGGTGTACTTCCTGCACGGCGGCGGCGGAAACGTGGACGACGCCGCGGCCGCTCCGGCACTGCACTCGGAATCCGCGATCACCGTGGTCCCGGACGGCGGCCTGAAGGGCTGGTACACCGACTGGGTCATGCAGAACACCGTCGTGGGCGCGGCGAACTGGGAGAGGTTCCACCTCGACCAGGTCGTCCCGTTCATCGACGCGAACCTGCGGACCGTCGCGGACCGGGCCCACCGGGCCGTCGTCGGCCTGTCGATGGGCGGCTCCGGCGCCCTGCACTACGCCGAGTCCCGCCCCGACCTCTTCGGTCACGCCGCCTCCCTCTCGGGCGGCGTCGACTTCGACATGGCGGAGGTCCGCGGGGCGGTCCTGGCCACGGAGCTCAACCTCACGGGCGCGTGGTGCGCCGTCAGCACCTCGACCCCGTCGGGCACCGGCCAGTGCACCGGATACGGGCCCACGGTCGACAGCGACGCGGTCTACGGCTCCCCGTACCCGGTCCTCGGCGCGGACAGGGTCTGGAAGGCCGTCAACCCCGCCGCCCCGGCCAACCTGGCCCGGCTCGCCGGAACGGAGCTGACGCTCTACACCGGTGACCAGGGGCTCATCGACCACTTCACCGCGATCGCCGCCGAGCATGTGAAGTCCCGCGCGGACCAGATCGGGCTGAACAGCCGTCTCGTGAACTACGGGGACGGCAGCGGTCTGGCTCCCACCTGCGACGGCGGGCACAACTACGGCTGCTGGGCCCCCGCCCTCGCCGACTACATGGCCCGGCTCCGGACCGCGTTCGACAGGGCGGGCTGAGCCCCCGGCGACGCGCGACGGGCGCCGGCCCCCGCCACCGGCCCGGCCGGCGGCGGGGGCCGGCGGACCGGTGACGTCCGGGCGGCATCCGGGCGTCATCCGGCCTGCGGACCGGCGGCGGGCGGGCGTCAGGGGCCGGTGAGGACGACGAGCTGCCGCGTCGCCCGGGTCATCGCGACATAACGGTCGACCGCTCCCTCGACGCCCGTGCCGAACGCCTCCGGGCCGACGAGGACGACCAGGTCGAATTCGAGGCCCTTGGCCAGCTCCGGGGTCAGCGACCGGACGCGGGGCGTCGCCCGGAACGAGGGATCGCCGATGACGCAGGCGGTCCCCTCGGCGTGGGCGGCGAGCCAGGCGTCCAGGACCGGGCGCAGGTCCGAAGCGGACCCGTGGACGACGGGGACGCCGCCGCTGCGGACGGAGACCGGCACGTTGGCGTCCGGGAGCGCGGCCCGGATGACCGGCTCGGCCTCGGCCATGATCTCCTCCGGCGTCCGGTAGTTGACGCTCAGCGAGGCGAGGCCGATCCGGTCGAACCCGACCCGTTCGAGCCGTTCCCGCCACGACTCCGTGAACCCGTGCCTGGCCTGGGCGCGGTCCCCGACGACGGTGAAGCTCCGCGACGGACACCGCAGCAGCAGCATCTGCCACTCCGCGTCGGTCAGTTCCTGGGCCTCGTCCACCACGATGTGCGCGAACGGACCGGCCAGCAGGTCGGGTTCGCCGCCGGGCGGCACGGAGCCGTCGACCAGGGCGTCCCGCATGTCCTGACCGCGCAGCATCGTCACCACCCCCTCGCCGTCGTCGTTGGAGTACAGCAGGGCGTCGACGACCTTCGACATGTGCTCGCGTTCGGCGGCGAGAGCGGCCTCCCGCCGCCGCCTGCGCCGCGACGCCTCCGGGTCGCCGAGCCGCTGCCGCGCCGCGTCCAGGAACGGCAGGTCGGACACCGTCCAGGCCCCGCCGTCCTCGCGCCGCAGCCTTCGGACCTCGTCGGGGCCGAGCCAGGGGGCGCACATCCGCAGATAGGCCGGCACCGACCACAGGTCCCCGACGAGATCGGCCGCCTCCAGCAGCGGCCAGGCGCGGTCGAAGGCCGTGAGCAGCTCCCGGTTGCGCCGCAGCGACGCGCGGAGCCGGTCGTGGGGGGCGTCGCCGTCGTGCTTGTCCACCAGGAGGGCGAGCAGCTCCTCCCAGACCTGGTCGCGCGCCTCGTTGTGCGGCGTGCCGGGCTCCGCCGCCTCGAAGGCCACGGCCCAGTCACCGGCGCTCAGCGGGATGTCCGACCAGGGCGTGGTGACCGTCATCCCCTCGACGGGCGGCTCCTCGTAGAACCGGACCGCCGCCTCTATCGCCTTCACCAGGTCGGCGGACGACTTCAGGCGGGCCACCTCCGGGTCGGTCTCGACCGTCGCCCCGGCCCCCTCGTCGACGAGGTCCCGCAGGGTGCAGATCCGCACCCCGTCCTCGCCGAGACTGGGCAGGACGTCGGCCACGTAACCCAGGTAGGGCTGGTGCGGGCCGACGAACAGCACGCCGCCCCGGCGACGACCCAGGCGCGGGTCGGAGTGCAGCAGGTAGGCGGAACGGTGCAGGGCCACGACGGTCTTCCCGGTGCCCGGACCGCCGTCGACGACGAGCGCGCCCCGGGAGCCCGCCCGGATGACGGCGTCCTGATCGGCCTGGATGGTGCCGAGCACGTCCCGCATCCGGGCCGACCGGTTGTCGCCCAGGCCGGCGATGAACGCGGACTGGTCGTCGAGCGCGGCATGTCCGGCGAACCCGTCCCGGGTGAACACCTCGTCCCAGTAGTCGTTGATCCGGCCGCCGTTCCAGCGGTATCTGCGGCGGCTCGCCAGCCCCATGGGACGGGCGTGGGTGGCCCCGAAGAACGGTTCGGCCGCGGGGGAGCGCCAGTCGGTCAGCAGCCGGCGCCCCGCGCCGTCCGTCAGGCCGAGCCGGCCGACGTACACCGGCTCCGAGCCGTCCGCGCCGACCATGCGCCCGAGGCACAGGTCCAGGCCGAAGCGGCGCAGGGTGCGCAGCCGGGCGGTCAGCCGGTGGATCTCCGCGTCCCGGTCCATCGCCTGCCGGCCCGCGCCGCCGGGTGCCCTGCGTTCGGCGGCGAGCCGCTCCGACAGTTCGGCGATCGACTGCTCCAGGCACTCCGCGATCGCCGCGAAGTGCCGCTCGTCATCGGCGATCAGCGCCGGGTCGGCCTTGGCGGAGAGGCGGTCGGGAAGGTCGAACGCACTGGTGGTCAGGGGGTTCACGTCATCAGCTCCGATGTGAGGGCGTGCGCGGGCGTTCGCGGCCGTGCGCGCGGCAGGGCGTCCGGGCGGGCCGGCGTGGTGCGGCGCGCCGGTCCGGGACGGGCGGCGCTCCGCCCGGCGCGGTCCATGGCCGTCGCCGGTCCGGGGCGCGGGGCGTGTGGGTTCTCGGGTCGTCGGTTCTCGGGTTCTCGGGGCCCGGGCTTCCGGGCCCGGCGGGGCGGGGGACTGCGCGTGGGGGACGTACGGGCACGGCGGCCCGCTCCGGCGGGCCGCGACGGTCAGCGGTTTCGCGCCCCCTGCCTGCGGATTCCGCTCTCGGCCGGTGATTCTGCGCCAGGAAGGGGGCCTTGCCGCAAGGCCCCCGGTGCGCTATAGGTTGGATGTGGCGAGGAGCGGGTCTCCTCGTTCTTTCTTCTTCCGGCCGTGCGCGCGCTCTTCCAGCAATACGCGCCCTCTTCCGGCCGTGCGCGTCCTCTTCCGGCCGTGCGCGACGGCCCGGCCGCAGCTCGGGGACGGCGCGCCCCCGTTCCGCGTGCGAGGCGCCCCGGTCCCGTGCATGATGCTCGGCGGCGTGGAGACCCGGCCCAGATGCCCGTTCATCGGCCGCGCCGACGAGTACGCCGCCCTCACCGAGACCCTCGCCCACAGCCTCGCGGACGCCGCCGACCGGTCCGGCCGCGCCGCAGCCCGCGGCCGTTACGCGCGCGGCCGCTACGATCCCGCGCCCGCCACGATCCGGCGGCCCGCGACCCTACGCCCGCGACCGCCAAGACCCCGCAGCCCGCGGCCGTTACGCCCGCGACCGCTACGACCCCGCGCCCGCCACGCCCGTGCCCGCTACGACCCCGTCCCGGGCCCGGAGTGCGGGCCGGTGTCCGGTTCTCCGCGTGGAACGGCGCCGGCGCCCGGGCCGGTGCCGGGCACGCCGCGCGGCGCTGCCCAGGCCGCCGGGCCGTGATCCGCCCCGGCGGCCGGGGCCCCGTCCGTCTCCGGCGGTGTGTCCCGTTCCGCCGGAGGCCCGTCGTCGTGGCCGGGGGCCCGGACGACCACCTTGCCGGAGGCCAGGTCTATCGGCCCGCGCGCCGGGTCGCCCGCGAGGACGTCGAGCCGGGTCAGCTCCAGCCGCTTCCGCTCCTCGGCGACATGCCTGCGGCCCGGTGCGAATATCTCCTCGAAGAAGTTGAACACCAGCCGCACGCCCTTTCCCCGCTGTCGTCGCTACCGCACCTCCAGCACCAGGACCCTGTCGTCCCCTGGCTTCGGGGTGCCGCGCGTGTCCGTATTGCTCGTGACGAGCCAGAGCCTGCCGCCGCCCGCGGCGAGCACGGTGCGCAGGCGGCCGTACTTCCCCTTCAGGAACGGCTGCGGGGGCGCCAGAGGTTCCCGGGCCCCCTCGCCGGCGAGCGGAACGCGCCACAGCCGCTCGCCGCGCAGGGCCGCCATCCAGATCGAGCCCCTGGCGAAGGCGATCCCGCTGGGGGACGCCTCGGACGGCCTCCACTGCGCCACGGGGTCGACGAACCCCTTCTTCCCGGACCTGCCCTCGGCCTTTGGCCAGCCGTAGTTCCCGCCCGGCACGATCCGGTTCAGCTCGTCCCAGGTGTCCTGCCCGAACTCGGACGCCCACAGCTGCCGGTGGTCGTCCCAGGCGAGCCCCTCCACATTGCGGTGTCCGTACGAATACACCACGGAGTCGGCCTCCGGGTTGCCGTGCAGCGGCAGGCCGTCCGGAGTCATCCGCAGGATCTTCCCGGCCAGCGACTTCCGGTCCTGCGCGAGCTCGCCGTCTCCGGTGTCCCCGGTGCCCGCGTACAGCATGCGGTCCGGCCCGAAGGCGATCCGCCCGCCGTTGTGCAGCGTGCCCTTGGGGATGCCCCGCAGAATCGTGTCCGGCGCGCCCAGCAGCCGGCCCGGCGTCGTGCCGTGCTCGTCGTACTGCATGCGCGCGATGCGGTTGTCGGACGCGGTCGTGAAGTACGCGTAGACCAGATGGTCGGAACCGTACGAAGGGGACACCGCGATGCCCAGCAGTCCGCCCTCCCCGCCCGGCGCCACCCCCGGCACGGAGCCCAGCAGGGTCTTCCTGCCGCTCCTCCCGTCGATCCGGGTGATCGTGCCCCGGTCGCGCGAGGAGACCAGCAGATCGCCGCCGGGCAGCTCCGCCAGCCCCCACGGCGAGTCGAGGCCCTCGGTGAGCGTGGAGAGCACCCGCACCGAGCCCTTCGCGGGCGGTGGGTCGACCGACGCCGACGGCGCGGCCGACGGGCCGGACGCGGAGGGCTCGGTGCGGCCGGGCGACGACACGCCGCCGACGTCCCCCGGGCCGCCGGGGCCGGCCTGCGGGGAGCACCCCGCCGTCACCAGCAGCAACGGCCCCGCGGCCAGCGCGGCCACCGCCCCGCGCCGCACGGCGGCACGCCGCCCGCGGCGGCCCCGGCCTCGTACCGTTCCGAACAGAACACCGCGCACCGCACCGGTCCCTTCAACGCCTTCGACGACCACCCGGACACCGTTTTCTTACACCGGCGTCCGGCCCCGGGGCGCCCGTCCCGGCCGATTTCCCGCGTGGCCGACCCGGGCGGGCGGTCAGTCCCAGGAACCCCGGGCCGCCGGCAGCCGGGCGATCTCCGCCAGGTCCCGGTCGGTCAGCCGCAGCCCGGCCGCGCCCGCGTTCTCCACCGCCCACCGCTCCCGCTTGGCGCCCGGGACCGGC
The DNA here is from genome assembly GCF_037034285.1 of Streptomyces tyrfis. Lineage (NCBI taxonomy): Bacteria > Bacillati > Actinomycetota > Actinomycetes > Kitasatosporales > Streptomycetaceae > Streptomyces > Streptomyces tyrfis. Next base: position 110,793 of record NZ_JBAGJZ010000027.1, read on the forward strand.
ACCACGTGCGGACCCTGGCGCAGCACCCACGCCAGCGCCACCTGCGCGGCGGTCGCCCCGTGCCGCTCGGCGACCCGCCGCAGCCCGACCACCACCGGCTGGTTCGCGGCCATCATCTCCGCCGTGAACCGGGGGTGCCTGGCCCGCAGGTCGTCCGGCTCGAAGCCCTGCCCCGGAGTCAGCGTGCCCGTCAGGAACCCGCTGCCCAACGGCATCGCCGCCAGCAGCCCCACGCCCCGCGCCGAACACCACGGCAGCAACGACTCCAGCGCCTCCGGCGACCAGACCGACAGCTCGGCCTCGACCGCGCTCACCGGGAAGACCTGCTGCACCCGCTCCAGCTGACGGATCGTTTCGTCGTACATCCGGGACCCCGGCCGGCGCGAGGCCCGCGCACCGACCGCGCACAGCCCGAGCGCCCGCACCTTCCCGGCCGTCACCAGGTCCGCCATCGCGCCCCAGGTCTCCTCGACCGGCACCTCGGGATCGGGCCGGTGCAGCTGGTACAGGTCGATCACATCGGTCTGCAGCCGGCGCAACGAGGCGTCGCACGCCCGCCGCACATAGCCGGGGCGGCCGTTGGCGACGATGTGCTGATCGCCCACCAGCAGGCCGCACTTGGTGGAGACGAAGGCGTCGGATCTGCGGCCCTTCAGCGCCCGGCCCACCAGCAGCTCGTTGGTGAAGGGGCCGTACATGTCGGCGGTGTCGAGCAGCCGGACGCCCGCGTCGAGCGCGGCGTGCACCGTGCGCAACGCCCGGTCCCCGCGCTGCTGCGAGGCGCTGTACGCCCAGTTCATCGGCATACAGCCAAGTCCGACCGCCCCCACGGCGAGCGCCGCCGAACCGAGACTCCTGCGCTCCAACTCCCCGAACCCTCCTTCGGTCCCGCCGTCACGGGACCAACAACGCACCCCAAAGTAACCTCTGCCGGCCACCGCCCCCGCCGCGGCCTCCCGGCGCCCCTCCCGGGGGCCGCCGCGGCGCTCCCGGGAGAGGCGACGAGCGGACCCCGTAGCCTTCCGACCATGACTTCGACGCAGATCCCCGACGTATGGCTGCCGTACCCCGCCGACGAGATCGAAGGGCTTCCGGACGGCCTCGCCTACCACTTCTGGGACGGTGCGCGGGACTACCCGGCGGACCCGGCCGACTGCGCCTTCTACGTCCTGCCGTACATGTCGGGCGCCGAGACCGCGATCCGCCCGCTCGCGGCCATGAGCCAGGTCCGGGTCCTGCAGACGCTCACCGCGGGCACCGACGACGTGGAGCCGAGCCTCGGACTGCTGCCCGCCGGAGTGCGGCTGTGCAACGCCAAGGGGGTGCACGAGGCGTCGACCGCCGAACTCGCGCTCGCCCTGATCCTCGCCTCCCTGCGCGACATCCCCGGATTCGTCCGCGGCCAGGACCGGGAGGAGTGGCGGTCCGGCTTCTACCCCGCGCTCGCCGACAAGTCCGTGCTGATCGTCGGATACGGCTCGATCGGGGCCGCCATCGAGGACCGGCTCGCGCCCTTCGAGTGCGCGGGGGTGGCACGGGTCGCACGCTCCGCGCGCACGACGGCGCGTGGGCCGGTGCACGCGCTCGCCGACCTGCCCGCGCTCCTGCCCCGCGCCGACGTCGTCGTGCTGTCCACCCCGCTGAACCCGTCCACCCAGAGGCTGGTGGACGCGGAGTTCCTGGCCGCGATGCCGGACGGCGCGCTGCTGGTGAACGTCGCCCGGGGCGGCGTCGTCGACACCGGGGCGCTGCTGGCCGAACTGCGGTCGGGACGGCTGCGCGCCGCCCTCGACGTCACCGATCCGGAACCCCTGCCGGCCGGCCATCCGCTCTGGCATGCTCCCCACGTCCTCGTCTCCCCGCACGTGGGCGGCAGTTCCTCCGCCTTCCTGCCGCGTGCCAGGCGCCTGATGGCCGAGCAGCTGACCCGCTTCGCCGCGGGCGAGCCGCTGCGGAACGTCGTGCGCACCACGGGCTGACCACGCTACGGGCTCGTATGACTGCTCTCCGTCCCCGCAACGCCCTTGATCGTCACGCAGAGTAGATAAGCTATGTCCCTGAGTGACTAGTCTGGTGTATCGTCCCGAAAGGGGCGCTGCGCCGAGGAGGGACGGTGCCGGGGAGGACGCAACACACGAGGGGGCGACGGGCGATGCACGGCCGAGGGGCGAACGATCCGACACGGCACGGCGGCCGACGGCGGCCGGGCTCTCTGCCCGGGCGGCGGCCGCCCGCCCGGGGGCACACCTCCGTGCGCGGCGCCGGAGCGGAGAGCTGTTCGCGCACCGGCCGCGGCCCGGCGGCCCCGGCCGCGCGGCGGGCCGTCCGGCCCCGCGGCGGCGAGTGCCGGGGCGGCCGGGTCCGGGCGGGGCGCCCCGCGGCGCCGGGTGCGCGCCGGTGAGCGCGCCGACCGACGCCCTCGGGGCGTTCCTGGCCCGCCGGTCGGCCATGGGCGGCACCGGCGCGATGGTCTCGCAGATCCTGCTCGGGCTCGTCTGCGGCGGTTACGCGGTCGGGGCGGCCCTCGGCTGGGGCTCTCCGGAGCTCGCGCTCCTCATGGGGGACTTCGGCCTCAGCGCCGCGGCGCTGATCGCCGCCGTCTCCTGCTTCCTCTACGCGCGTGCCGACGGCGACCGCTGCCGGCCCGCCTGGCTGCTGTTCTCGGTCTCCTCGCTCATGGCCTCCGGCGGCAACGCCGTCTGGGGCTGGTACGAGGTCGTGCTCGGGGGGCGGGTGCCCAGCCCCTCCCTCGCCGACCTCTTCTTCCTCTGCTTCGCGCCGCCCGCCGTCGTCGGGCTGCTGGTCCTCGCCAAACGCCCCGTCACCCGGGCCGGCTGGCTCTGCCTGGCGCTGGACTCCTGGCTGATCGGCGGCTCGCTGCTGACCATCTCCTGGAGCCTCGCCCTCGCCCACACCGCGCATCTCGCGGACACCGAGGGGGTGAGCGTGGCGCGGGCGGCGCTCTCGCTCGCCTACCCGCTGCTCGACATCGTGCTCGTCTCCATGGTGCTGGCCCTGCACTTCCGCCGCTCCAGCGTCAACCGCTCCGCGGTGAACACCGCCATCGCCGCGCTCGCCCTGACGGTCCTGTCCGACGCCCTGTTCACCTCGCCGCTGCTGCGGCAGAGCTATCACTCCGGCCAGTTGCTGGACGCCGGATGGTTCGCCGGTTCGCTGCTCCTCGCCTACGCCCCCTGGGGCGCGCGGAGCGCCGCGGACGACGACCTCCCGCCCGTGGAGGCGCCGCGCCAGGCCGGCCACCCCATCGCCGGCTCGCTGGCCGCGCTCACGCCGTACCTCGCCGCCGCGGTCTGCACCCTCGGCATCCTCTACAACGTCATCGAGGGCCGCACGGTCGACCGCGTCGTGGTCTTCACCGGCTGCACGGTGGCGCTGGCCCTGGTCGTCCGGCAGGCCATCATGCTCGTCGACAACATCGCCCTCACCCAGGAACTGGCCCAGAAGGAGAACCACTTCCGCTCCCTGGTCCAGGGCTCCAGCGACGTCATCATGATCGCCGCCCCCAGCGGCGTGCTGCGCTACGTCAGCCCGGCCGCCGCGCGGGTCTACGGGCGGGACGCCGAGGACCTGGTCGGCACCGAGCTCGCCTCGATCATCCACCCCGACGACCTCGGGCGCGTGGTCCACGAGTTGCGCCGGTTCCTCGCCGCGCCGCCCGCCGAGGAGCCGAACACCCGGATCGAGTGCCGCTTCAGGTCCGGCACGGGCGACTGGCTCAACGTCGAGTCCACGGTCAACCGCCACCAGGGCGGGCTGATCCTCAACAGCCGCGACGTGACCGAGCGGGTGCGGCTCCAGGCCCAGCTGCAGCACAACGCCGAGCACGACCCGCTCACCGGCCTGCCCAACCGCGCCCTGTTCACCGACCGGGTCCGGCAGGCCCTCGGCGGCCGCCGTACCGGCGACGCGGGCACCGCCGTGCTCTTCATCGACCTCGACGGCTTCAAGGCGGTCAACGACCGGCTGGGACACCAGGCGGGCGACGAGCTCCTCGTCCAGGCCGCCCGCCGTCTCCAGGAGTCCGTCCGGGCGGGCGACACCGCCGCCCGCCTCGGCGGCGACGAGTTCGCGGCCATCATCCTCGGCGACGGCGCGGGCGACCAGTCCGCCCGGGAATGCCAGGTCCACGAGATCGCCGACCGGCTCCGCCTCACCCTCTCCCAGCCCTACCGCGTCGGCGTCGGCGCCGGCGACGTCCGGGTGGCCGCGTCCATCGGGGTCGCCTTCGCCGAGCCCGGCATCACGCCCAGCGACCTCATGCGCAACGCCGACCTCGCCATGTACCGGGCCAAGGCGGGCGGCAAGAACCGCGTCGAGCTGTACGCCCCCCAGATGCAGGCCGAGGTCGTCCGCCGCTCCGAACTGGCCGCCCGGCTCCGCAACGCCCTGCGCGACGGCGAGTTCGCCCTGCTCCACCAGCCGGTGGTGCACCTCGCCACCGGCGCCGTCGCGGCCGTCGCCGCGCAGGCCCGCTGGCGGTCCGCCCAGGGCATCCTGTTCACCCCCGCCGAGTTCCTCCGCGTCTCCGAGGACGGCGACCGCACCGCCGAGCTCGGCCGCTGGCTCCTGGAGGAGGCCGTCGAGCAGGCCGCCGACCGGGCCAGGGCCGGACACCCGGTCCCCGTCTCGGTGCGGCTCTCCGCCCGCAGACTGCTCGACAAGGCCGCGCCCACCAGCTCCATCGAGGCCCTGCTCACCCGGCACCGCCTGCCCTCCGGCTCCCTCGTGATCGAGGTGGCCGACAGCGACCACCGGGTCCCCTTCGACGAACTCGAACAGCGCCTGGTCGCGCTCCGCCGCCTCGGCGTCCGCATCGCCCTCGACGGATTCGGCAGCGGCTACGCGGCCATCAACGCCCTGCGCCGCCTCCCCATCGACGTGCTCAAACTGGACCGCGGGCTGGTCGAGGGAGTCGTGGAGTCCGCCCGGCTCCACAAGATCACCAGCGGCCTGCTGCGGATCGCCTGCGACCTCGGCATGCAGTCCGTGGCCGACGGGGTCGACGTGCCGGAGCAGGTCCTGGCCCTGCGCGCCATGGGGTGCACCCACGGCCAGGGCATGGCGTTCTCCGGCCCGCTCGACGAGTACCGGCTGCGCCGCGCGCTGGCCCGCGGCGCCTTCCCGATGCCCGGCGCCGCCCCCGCCCGGCCGGTGCTGACGGGCGGCTCGATTCCGTTCCTCAACGGCTCACATGCTGAGACGCCCGTCCCACCCACTTGACACGCCCTGTGCGTCGGAGAGAGGGTCAATGCCATGCGCACCCGAATTCTCGTACTTGGACAGCGCGTCGGCTGAGCAGAGTCCCTCGATGGCACTCTGCAGAACCCACCGACGCGCTCCCCTCGCTTGCCTTCCGGCACGAGGGGTTTTTTGTTGCACTGGAACCACGCAAACCGTCGCAGAACACCCCCGCACCAACCCTCAGCTTCGAGAAGAGAATGCCGATGACCGAGCAGGCCACCGGGGCCCACCATCCCCAGCCGCGGGCCCGTAACGGCGGATCCTCCGCCGCCACCGTTGAGCACGTCACGGGTGCGCAGTCCCTCATCCGCTCTCTCGAGGAAGTGGGCGCCGACACGGTATTCGGCATTCCCGGCGGCGCCATCCTCCCGGCCTACGACCCGATGATGGACTCCACCCGGGTCCGCCACGTGCTCGTCCGTCACGAGCAGGGCGCGGGTCACGCCGCCACCGGCTACGCGCAGGCCACCGGCAAGGTCGGCGTGTGCATGGCCACCTCGGGTCCCGGCGCCACC